>DATHJK010000491.1:0-4248 GCA_035316225.1 Pyrinomonadaceae bacterium | reverse complement strand
CAACGCGAGCCTGATGCTGTTAGATTTTTTTGGAAAGTCTTCGGGTTCGGCTGGCGCTTGCTGCCATTTATGAGGTTCCTTCTTCTTCAACACGGCCATGAGGAGCGGCATCCAGCCCAGAAGGTCGTCCTCGTCAAACTTGGCCTCTTCTCCGCCTGTTGGCAAAGGTTCCAGTTGATTCGTATCCCGCGCCCGTTGCGCTAGAAAGCTCTGTAAGAGAGATGCCACGCCGTCATCGGGCGCGATCATCACACCAGGATGAACTTCCCGCTCTTCCATAATTTTCATGGCGTTGCCTAGACTCGCCAACACCATTGCAGCCTCAACAGGGTCGCCCATCGCGGCTTCCGCCTCGCCTTGCGCCGCCTTCATCACAGCTTCATTCCCGCGCTTCCCTAGATTGAAAGCTCTATTAACTTCACGGTAAGTAACAATCGGATTAACATTGCTCATATTGAATCCTCACGCGCGAACGGTCTCGTACAGATTAACTTTTTGAGCGCCCAATCGGGCGCAGATTTAAGCTTACGGCGGAAGAATCTGAAGCGAAGAGACTTCCCTTGCAATCTTTAGGTAAACGTCCTTAATGCTCTGCTCGTAATCTTGAGCCGCTTTGATGATATTGGTGCTCCACCATCTGGAATTACGCAGTTCATTGATGTCCCACCAGCCAACTTCATTCAGGTGATCTGCGGGCATAGGAAAGCGATTCTGCCTGATGATCTTCTGTTGCCCGCCGCCAGACGTCAATTCAGATTGCCACAGTTGCGAAGTCAGGGATACCAGACCATCATTTTCGCCCTCTGCCTCATTGATAACTTGCCAGGACAGTTGAAGCGGAGCAAAAACGAGTTTCTGCTCTTCGGCTGCGGCGTAGGTTTGATAGACAACACCGTTCGACGCTTCCATCTGGCGTGCGCGCTCGTTGAACTCTTTGCAAGCATCCGTCTTCAGGTCTTCAACCCCCGCGAAATCAATCACCCTGCTAATCAGCTTGACCGTCTCGTGTCTGCCGTTTGCCAGTCCCCAATCGGCAAAACTCGTACCCAGATGAGGAGTGCCTATGGTGGTGAGGCTTGCGACTTTTTCCGCCATCCCCAGATTGACGATCATGTGGCGCGCATCCAGTCCGCCCATGCTGTGCGCTATGATGTGTACTTTGTCCCGCCCTTTGAGACTGAGAATTTTCTCTATCTCATTTCGTAAATCCTCCGCTCTCGTCTCCACCCTCGCGGCGAAACTCACCCTTGTGTGATAAAGATCGAATCCTTTCTCCCTAAGATAGCGAGCTATACCTTTGAAGTAATGAAGCCCTTCGGTCGCAGGGGCTATATCGAATCCAAAGACGCTTAAGCTTTTGATGAAATAGTCGAGCAGGAAATCGAATCTGGCGATGCCTTGCGCGAGGACGATGGGATAATTTGATTGAGGCATCATAATTAAGTTCCTTATAGAAAAAGAAGACTGTAACGAAGGACTGTGAGAAAAAGGTTTTGAGAGACCGACCGCTAACGAATTTTCCAGGCCAAGAACGGCGCAATGTTAGAAGGAAACAGTTTGGCTGTCAATTACTTTTCTCTGAACATAGAAATCGTTCAACTCAGTCCCGCTCTTATAATCTCGTCCCGATAACAGTCTTTATCTAAACGGGTCTTGCGACCGTGAGCACGAAGACATCTTGTGCGCCTGCTGAGAGGAGCGCGGCGGCGCAGGCCGAAACGGTTGCGCCGGTGGTGAGAACGTCGTCAATGAGAAGTATTCGCTCGTTAGCGACGAGTCGAGGTCGCGCCACGCTGAATGCGCCCGCGACCGATTCGCGCCGCGCCTGAGCGTCCATGCCTGCGCGGTGTCTTTCCGTGTGTGTACGGCGCACCAGGCTGTGCTGGTCGAAAGGAAGATGGGACAAACGGGCTAGAGATGCGCCAAGCACTGCCGCCTGATTAAACCCGCGCTCTCGCAGTCTTTCGGCGTGAAGCGGAACGGGAACGATTAGCGTAGCGTTATGGAGTGGAGCGCGTTTCTGCGTCTCTAACAGAAGAAGCGCGAGCCGGGTCGAGACATCAGGCGAGCGTTTCAACTCCAGCACGGATACGCGCAACGCGCCCTCATAAACTCCGCACGCGCGCGCCGCCGCGAAAGATTCGTCTTCGCAACGGCGACAGCGAACTTCTGTCCTCTTCTCTTCGGAAATTATTCCGTTGGAAATCGCGCCGCACTTCCAGCAGATAGTTTCACTGCCATCGAAGACGCGCGTCTTTCGCCAGCACAGCGCGCATGCGACGCCGTTTGCGCGAGCGTCAACGCTTCCGCCGCAGACAGCGCACTGCTGAGGATAGATGAGAGCGAGCGCTGCGTCATAAAGCGAGCTTGCGATTGAGACTGTTCTACTGGTGAGGCGCATGTGGCCGAAAAGCTCATCAAGCGAAAATGTAAAGAGCCTACAGTTTAGCGCTTTAGCTAAAGCGCTAAACTGTAGGCCGCAGATTATCACACGCCGCGACTAAATTTTTCTACTCTTCGTCTTCCATCAGAAGCCCGCGTTCCTGCAAGTCCTGGCAGCGCAGGCAATGGCGCGCCCACGGCACGGCCTCAAGCCTCTTCTCCTGCACAGGCTCGCCGCAATGCACGCATTCGCCATACTCGCCCGCTTCTATTCTCTCAAGAGCCTCGTCAATCAACTCCAGCAGTTTGCGGTCGTTCGCGGACATGGAAACCAGCAGCTCTTTAGTGTAAGCGTTAGCAGCCATGTCAGCAGGGTCTTGCGTTGCTTCTGAATCGCGCTCGCGGCTGTACATCTCGGCCTCTTCAACTTGGCCCACCAACCCCTCGCGCCGCCCGAGCAACCTGTCTCTGTATGATTTAACTTTTCTCTTATCCATCTTTTCGATTTCAATCCCTCCGGTTCTTAAGAGGGATGAGGGATAAGGGATAAGGGATGAATAAGAGGTTGAGCTAATTGCGTGTTGACGATTTCACTCAACCAATTTCATCCCTCATCCCTCCGCCCTCATCCCTATTTTTGATACGGCAGCCCGTGAATGATCGTGTACGCGCGGTAGAGCTGTTCGGCCAGCAATACACGAACCATCTCGTGCGTCAGCGTCAGTCGCGAAAGCGACCAGCGCGCGTCTGCGCGTTCTGCCACTTCGCGCGAAACTCCATTGTGCCCGCCAATGATGAACGCGACCTCTTTACGACCCGCCAACTGCCAGCGCTCGATTTCCGCCGCCAGCGCCGTCGAACTCCACTCGCGCCCTTCCACGTCAAGAAGAACGGCGAAAGTATTAGCACGCAGCCCGCTTAAGATGCGCTTTCCTTCCTCTTCGATGCCTTCACGCTCGCCACTGGATTTCGCCGCCGCTACCTCGCTCACCTCGCAACGAGTAAAACGCGACAATCTTTTCAAATATTCGCCCGCGAGCGACCGCAACCGCTCGTCCTTCGTCTTCCCCACCCACACAACGCGCAAACGCATCAGGCAAGGGAGGATGGAAGGGATGAGGGATGAGGGATGAGGGATGAAATTGGTTTAATAAATTGCATGTTGACGCTATTACTCATTCTTATTCATCCCTCCGCCCTCATCCCTCATCCCTTCTATGCTCCCCGCTTTGTATCGTGCGAGCTTCTCGTAAAGGTTCTTTCGGCTGATGCCGAGCACGCGCGCGGCTTCAGACTTATTGCCACGAGCGGCGGCAAGCGTCTCGCGTATGTAATCGGCCTCGACCTCTGCAAGCGTGCGACGACGCTTCGCCTGCTCTTTCGTCATCACAGCCATGCGCAGCGCTTCCGGTAAATCCTCCGCCTCTATGCGCGCGCCCGCAGCTATTACGACGGCACGCTCGATTGTGTTCGCAAGCTCGCGCACGTTTCCGGGAAAATCGTAACTCTTCAGCACAACCAGAGTTTCAGAGCTTATCCCGCTCACGCGCCGACCATGCTTGGCCGCGTATGTTTTCAGAAGGTCGCGCGCGATTTTCGGTAAATCCTCGTGCCGATGGCGCAACGGCGGCACGTGAATATGCACTACGTTGAGCCTATAGTAAAGGTCTTCGCGGAAACTGCGACGGACGACCGCCGCCTCCAGGTCAACGTTCGTGAGCGCGATGAGCCGCGCGTCAACTCGAATCGTTCGTCGCCCGCCCAGACGCTCGAACTCGCGTCGCTCGATCACGCGCAACAATTTCGCCTGCGCGTCTCTGGTAAGATGCGCTATCTCGTCCAAAACGAGAGTGCCTTTGTGCGCGG
>DATHJK010000490.1:0-3033 GCA_035316225.1 Pyrinomonadaceae bacterium | reverse complement strand
CGCAGATGAAGGCCAATGAATTATGGGACCCTATGAAGCTAGTCAGCCAGTTCAGCCAGGTCTGGGTTGTAGCAATCTCAATGTTCACCGTCGTCGTTGCGACGCTGGCCGTTAATATTGCCGCCAACGTAGTATCGCCCGCCAACGATTTCGCCAACGCATTCCCGCGCTGGATTTCTTTCAGCACCGGCGGGCTGATAACAGGTATCATAGGCATTCTGATGCAGCCCTGGCGATTGCTGGCCGACCCCAAGAGATATATTGACGGCTGGCTAGTAGGTTACTCCGGCGGCATGGGCGCGATTGCCGGAGTGCTGATTGCTGATTACTGGTTGGTACGCAGGAAGCAACTAAAACTTCCAGACCTCTATCGAACGCAAGGCGTTTATACTTACGCTGGAGGCTGGAACTGGCGCGCGGTCGTTGCTACTCTGGCGGGCTGCTTCTTCGCGTGGATAGGAGTCTTAGTTCCCGCACTGCATACGCTCTACAGTTATGCATGGTTCGTAGGCTTCGGCGTAGCCTTTCTTGCGCATTACGCGCTGATGAAACTCTCTCCGCCGCGAGCGGCTATCGAGGTTGAGGCGGACGCGCTGGAACAACAGGCTCAGGCTTAAAAATTTCTGAAAACTTCTCAAAAGGAAATGTTGATTTATGGCAAGAACAGTTAAATGCGGTCTGATTCAGGCGACGAACGTTGCGCCTACGGACGCGCCGATTGAAGAGATCAAACGCGCGAACATCGAAAAACATATTCACATGATAGAAGATGCTGCGCGACAGGGCGTGAAGATTCTCTGCATGCAGGAAGTTTTCACCACGCCCTATTTCTGCGCAGAGCAGCAGACGCGCTGGTACGAGGCCGTAGAAAAAATTCCTGATGGGCCAACCGTGCGCTTGATGCAGGATGTTGCGCGCCAGCACGAGATGGTCATCGTCGTGCCCATCTACGAAGAAGAGATTACGGGCATCTATTACAACACTGCCGCAGTGATTGATGCCGATGGAAAATATCTAGGGAAATATCGCAAGAATCACATCCCGCATGTTGCGCCCGGATTCTGGGAGAAATTCTATTTCCGTCCGGGCAATCTGGGCTATCCCACTTTCGAGACGGCCTACGCGCACATAGGCGTTTACATCTGCTACGACCGTCACTTTCCTGAAGGCGCACGCGCGCTCGGGTTGAACGGAGCAGAAATTGTTTTCAATCCTTCAGCAACCGTCGCAGGTCTTTCGGAATATCTCTGGAAACTCGAACAACCGGCGCACGCCGTCGCCAACGGTTATTTCATAGGCGCAATCAATCGCGTAGGCCATGAGCAGCCCTGGGACATTGGAGAGTTCTACGGCCAGAGCTATTTCTGCGATCCGCGCGGACAGTTGGTAGCCGAAGCGCCACGCGACAAAGATTTTCTGGTCGTTGCAGATTTGGACTTAGACATGATACGTGAGGTGCGCAACACATGGCAGTTCTTCCGCGACCGCAGGCCGGATAGTTATGGGCCATTGGTTGCCGATTAGTAAAAGAGCGCAAGTTGAACTTGAATCTAATTACGGGCAGAAGACAAGTCCTCGGCCCCTACAGTTCTCAATTAAGACGAGCCATATATGACCACTACACACGAATCGCCGATTAACATCGAACAGATTGAGCAAAACTTCAGCGAGATTGCGCCTGCGCTCACCATCGCCGAAGCTATGTTCGAGGCGAACCGTTGCGTCTATTGCTTCGACGCGCCCTGCACGCGCGCCTGCCCGACGCACATTGACGTTCCGGCATTCATCAAGAAGATAGCGAGCGGGAATCTTCTAGGCTCTGCTCGCGTCATCTTCGACGCGAACCCGATTGGAGCGACGTGCGCTCGCGTTTGCCCCGTAGAAGCTCTCTGCGAGGGCGCGTGCGTTGAAAACGTCTTGATGGACAAGCCGATTGAGATCGGGCGTCTTCAGCGATACGCTACGGATTATGTGATGGAGCGCGGGCGCGAGCTTTTCAAAGCCGGAGAGCCGAATGGGAAATCCGTAGGCATCATAGGCGCTGGCCCCGCCGGAATCTCCTGCGCCACATACCTGGCGCGACTGGGCTACGACGTAACCATCTACGACCGCAAGCCTCTACCCGGCGGGCTTAACACCTACGGCATGGCCGAGTATAAGATGACGCAAAAGGTCTCGACCGCAGAAGCAGAGATGGTTGCAAGTCTCGGAGTCAAGTTAAGTCTCGACACGGAGATTGGAAAAGATATTTCCCTATCCGATCTGGAATCGAAGCACGACGCAATCTTTCTTGCCACCGGACTGGGCGCGACTCAGCGGCTGAACATTTCGGGCGAAGATTTGCCGGGTGTGTACGACGCGCTCGATTTCATAGAAAAGATTAAGGCGCGTGATTGGGCCAATGTTCCTATTGGCCGCACCGTGGCAGTTATTGGCGCAGGAAACACTGCGATTGATGCCGTCACGCAGGCCAGAAGATTGGGCGCGGAGCGCGTGCTTATGATCTATCGCCGCTCGGAGCGTGAGATGCCCGCGTACAAATACGAGTACGAACTGGCGAAGCAGGATGCAGTGGAGTTCTGGTGGCAGACCGCGCCCGTTAAGATTCTGGCAAGCAAAGACGGCTCGCGTGCCGTCGCGCTTCGCTGCGTTCGCATGGAGTTGGGCAAGCCTGACGCTTCCGGTCGCCGCTCTGCGCAACCGGTCGCAGGCTCTGAGTTCGACATTCCCGTTGACATGATAATCAAGGCTCTGGGCCAACAGAAGATGCGCGCCTTTTTTGAAAATATCTCCGGCGTGAACATGGACAACTCAGGACGCATTCGTGTCAACCGCGAGACTATGCAGACAGACAATCCTAAATATTTCGCTGGCGGCGATTGCGTCAACGGCGGGCGCGAGGCCGTTGACGCTTCGCAGATGGGCAAGCTCGCTGCGATGGGCATTCATGAATCGCTGACAGGCGAGCATGTGGAATTTGCGGGCGCAAGGTTACCGCAGCATGAAGAGACACAGGATGTTAAATCGCATTAG
>DATHJK010000489.1:0-12063 GCA_035316225.1 Pyrinomonadaceae bacterium | reverse complement strand
ATTTCCTTGCTCAAGTCTGGATGACGCGCGCAAGCGAAGGGCGAGAACTCAATCGCTCAAAAGCCGAGGCCAAAGCAGCAGATCAGATGCGCCAGTTGGCCCACAACCGCAAGCCGCGCAATGTTGAAGTTGCGATGCGCTAATTGTGAAAGCGCGTAAAGCTCGCAGGAGCGAGACCGACCTGTTGCCTGACCGAGCACAAGTCCTACCTTAAGAGAATCGCTCCTGTAAACGAACCGGCGGACTGAACCTAAATTTCAGTCCGCCGGTTCGTTTTGCGCATAGCAGGCTGTGCTGACTTAAATCGTAAATTGATTTGATTGCCACCTCTTCCGGCCTATAATGCCGCTCTCGTAGAAGCAGCTTACGAAGGAGACAGGGCCGGACGATATTCATGCGCGACGGGTCACATGGCTGGAAACTCGGCAATCTCATTGCCGCCGTGCTTGCAGGCTCGTGGCGCTCCGCTCCTACTCCTCTTGAAATCTCTGCCGAAGAACTTGCCGCCGTCACGCCGTCGCTTCTGGAAACAGGGGCGGGCGCTCTGGGCTGGCGGAAAGTGTGCGATTCAGAGTTGCGTTTCTCAGAGTCTGCTTTGCAGTTGGGCCAAGCTTATCGCATGCATGCGCTTAAAGCCGCGATGCGCGAGCGCGACATAGGGGAAGCCTTCGCTCTCTTTGACGGGCACGAAATTCATCCTGTGCTGGTAAAGGGATGGGCCATCGCGCGGCTCTACCCGCATACGGGTCTCAGACCTTACGGAGACATTGACCTGTGCGTTCGCCCGGATCAGTACGAGAAAGCTAATGCTCTTCTCGAAAGCGAAGGGGATAAGCGGTACAAAGTTGATCTGCACAGAGGGTTTGAAAAATTCGACAGGAGCGCGTGGGATGAAATGTGGACGCGCTCACAGGTTCTGGAGATGAACGGTGGGAAAGTGCGAGTGCTCTGTGCTGAAGACCATTTTCGCCTTCTATGCTTGCACTTGCTGCGCGAGGGAGCGTGGCGTCCGCTATGGCTGTGCGACATTGCAGTCGCTATCGAATCCTGTGCGGCGGATTTCGACTGGGATTTGTGCCTGGGGCGAAACCGAAGACAAAAGGAGTGGGTAGCCTGCACAATCGCTCTGGCCCAAAAGCTACTGCACGCAAACGTGGAAGGGGTTACGGCTGAAGCTTGCGCTGATAGTCTTCCGCGCTGGCTTCTCCCTTCTGTTCTGAAAGCGTGGGAGGTTAGAGCGATGTACGAAAGACACAAAGCGCCGATTAGCTCTATCCTCAGTTATCCAATTTATGCTCTCAGGAGATTACATCACCATTGGCCCAACCCTATAGAAGGAACTATAGGCATGAACGGCTCGTTCAACGAATGGCCGCGCCTGCCGTTTCAACTGGGCAACTGTCTGGTGCGAACAGCAGATTTCTTCCTAAGCCTACCTAAGACTGGACGCACTCGTTAATGACCCCGCTCATTCGCTCAAATAATCGTTGACTCTAAGTTCTGAGTAAGATTATTCTTCGGGCAAGTTATACCAGGTTGCGGCTAAAAGTGAGGTTGAGAAAGTTTGCCAGGCCACTGATTTACTAGAGAGCAAACTTAAATCTCTAACCCTATTTTGTTCTGCAATTCGGTATTAGAAACTTTTGATTCGTACTCCATAGAGCAGCTTGTCATCAAGTCTTACGGTTCGAGTTATCTACTTCGGACCGATTAAGTTTTTGTTAGATAGATCATTCCCCGTTCTTTTGGTTCTCTCTATTCGTCCGGCATATGTAAGGAGACCCGACATGATCGAAACTCGTGCGCGACTGCCCAGGGCGCGCAAGGATAAACTCGTCACGACTGAATTAGAAGGTGAAAAACTTATTTACGATGAGAAGAACGATAAGGCTCATTGTCTGAATCGCACGGCTGCGATTGTCTGGGAGCATTGCGACGGGCGAACTACTGTTGAGGAGATGGCCCGGCTGTTAGAAATAGAGACGAAAAACCCCGTTTCAAATGAGGTAATCTGGTTCGCCCTGCGGCAGCTAGAGAAATCTAACCTTGTAGAAAAACCTGTTACGAGACCTGTTCAAGTTGCAGGCATGTCGCGGCGCGAAATGGTCAGACGATTGGGAATCGCTGCTGCCGTCGCCCTGCCTTTAGTTACCACAATCATCGCGCCGACTGCCGTTGATGCAGCGACCTGCGCGACCGGGGGCCAACCTTGTTCCGCCGGTATCCCATGCTGCCCCGGTTTCAACTGTGTCGGAGCAATCTGCCAAGCCAACTGATCTATCTTGTTTAGTTTAAGGCGCGCTCGCAGCGCTTGAGTTCGTCGCGCCCTGAACTATGCGCCAGTTGTTGTCCGTCTCTGTAGGGATGACGTGGTGCTGCTCGACCCAACTGATGATTAGATCGCGTATCTCCTCGCTTGGGCGATAGACGACGGGCGCGCCCTTGTACATGGTGTAGCCGCCGCCGCCGTTCTCCCTGTAGTTGTTCGTCACAAGCTTTAGCTTCTGCGTCGGACTCAGAGGCTGCCCGTGATAACGCAAGTTCTGTATGCGCTCGCCCACAGGCTTAGAGATGTCTATCTCGTAAGTCACGCCTTGAGCAACGTCGAAGTTGTAGCCGGGAATTCTTTCATCAACCAAATCCGTCAGCGGCGTGTTCGGCACGTAAGCTTTGAAATATTTGGCCGAGTGCTCAAGCGCTTCCCGCAACTGCGCGCCCGTGACTTCGAGTGTGACCAGAGTGTTCTCGTACTCGTATAGCGCCGCTATCTCGCGCACCGTCACAGGCCCGCGCGGTATGTGCGCCTGCGGGTTGAAACTCGCCGCCATTGAAACATCAGCGTGCCCCGCATCCAACTGCACGCGCTGAATCAAATCCAGAATGGCCGTGTCGCGGTATCTGGCATCACGCGCCGAAAGCTCTTCGGCGGAAGTCCCTATCACTTTTCCAAGCCACGCCTGCGTCTCGCGGTCATAAGGCTCCGCCAATTTGACTATATCTGGGTCTGGCGGAACGTTGTCGCCCGTAGGAATCGTCTGGGAAGATTTCGCAACGACGTGCCAGCGAGCGTTCGGCGTATCGTTTCTCTCAAGATAAACGTCAACGCGCGCAACATGTCGCGCCCACTTGTTAGCCTGAGCCAGAAGCACGCCGTTGATGTAGAGCGAAGGAATTTCGACGTGCGTGTGTCCCATCAAAATCACGTCAACGCCGGGAACCTGGCGCGCGATGGCAACGGCAGCGTTTTCGTTCGGCACGTTGTCCGGATTCATTGTGCCGGTTCGTAAATTTTCTTCTATACCCATGTGCATCGTGATGATAACGATGTCAACATGCTCGCGCTGGCGCAAGATGGGAACCCACTTCTTCGCTTCGCTCACCGTCTCGTGAAACTCAAGCCCGGCGTAGTTCGGCGGGTTCTCCCAGTGCGGTATGCCCGGCGTAGTCAGGCCAAGAACGCCAATTCGCACGCCCTGAACCTCTTTGACTATGTAGGGCTGGTAATGAGTGTTGTTAGTGCCAACATCGTAGGTGTTGGCCGAAAGAAACGGAAACTTGGCCTCGCTGCGCGCTTTGTTGAGAACTTTCAATCCAAAGTTGTACTCGTGATTGCCCACGGCCATAGAGTCGTATTGCAGTTCATTCATCACCAGCATCATCGGATCAATAGGCCCGTTGTTACGCTCGTTGTGGTAATAGACGAGCGGCGTACCCTGAATCGTGTCGCCGGAATCCAGAAGCAGCAGGTCAGGGTCAACTTTGCGCGCCTGCTTGATGATAGTCGCCGCTTTGGCAAGCCCGCTGTTTTCCGGGCGATTAGTGTAGTAATCAATCGGGTCAATGTGGCCGTGCAAATCTGTCGTTGCAAGGATAGCCACATGAGCGCGCTTCGTAGCGGCGGCGCGCCCGCCCGAAGTAGAGACGATAATGGCGAGCATCACTACCAGACTCGATGACAGGGCGAAGAGTAGAGTTTTCCTGTTTCTCATAGTTATGACAGGTCAGTACCGTCTGCGGTACTGACACGCACCCTCTAAGCGAAAGTTATGGGGCGATATTATAGCGCGAAAACTTCCGCAGCGCTCGCGCCTTTGATGGTCACATCGTAAATTTTTTGGAATCGTGCGCGCACCTCTTCCATCTTCTCACGATTCTCGAAATAGGTGCGCCCACGCTGTAGAATGAAATAGGTGGGACTCTTCACGTCTGCCAGATGAAAGTTCGGGTCTGAGAGCACGCGCGATTGCAAATCCGTGCGCCCGTACTGCTCAAGGTAGTAACGAACGACGCCCGGCGTCTCGTGAACTATTGTCGCGCCCTGCGGCGCACGTTCGCAGACGAACTTGATAGCCTCGCGCATGCCGTCGTCGTAGAACTCGTCGTGGGGGAAGAAGTAGCCCGTGCGCCCGCCGCCCAAAGCATTCGTGTAAGCTGCGTAGTGTGGAGCATTCCGAGCGGCTGTGAGCGCAGGCCACGCGATGAAAACGATGAGGGCTATTGCAGTTACGACCTGTTGCACTCTTCTAGCATCTGCGCTCTTGAATGCGGCTACTGACCAGCTTACAAGCTGAGCTATCCCGACCGCAGCGATCATGTAAACGAAAGGCAGCAAGCTGAGCGTGTACCTGAGCCATTTGCCGCCGACGAGCGAGTAAGGCACTATCCATAGCAGGAACATCAGCAGAAGAAATGCGTGACCCGGTTGCTGCCAGCGACGGAAACACTCGACCAATCCGATGATGAAAGCGAGTAGAACAGGCAGCGGAACTTTTATCAGAAGAAATAGCGCGTAGAAATAGATGGGCGTGCCCCAGAACGGCGTGCCCGCCATAGTGTTCAGGTAAAGGTGTTCACCGAAGAGATAGCCGGAGTGTTTGAGCAATTGCCCGCTCGTGAAAGTCTGCAAATAATGCCACGTCTGCGGCAGCAGAATCGCAGGATTCACCACAAGAAAGGCAACCAGCATCAGCGCGTAGAAGAATCTGGGCGTCTTCCATTTCGGCTCGCCGGGGCTTTGCTTGCGCACGCGCACCAGATGATGATAGAGCGCGTTTAGTCCGAAGTAGTGCGGAAAATATTTCGACGCCAGCATCAGCCCGAAACCGACGCCGCTCAAGCCGTAATACCACTTCTTCCCGGCAGCATCGTATCCGCTAGCCAATTTAGCGCGCAGGTAGAAGTAGAAGGCGAAGAACATAAAGAAGACCAGCAGCGTGTCCTCTTTGGCAATGCGATTGTAGGTGATTGCGTTGATGCCGAAAGCCCACAGACTTGCGGCCAGAAGCGCTGTGCGACGGTCAAAAAGCGCGCCCGTCATCAGGAAGATGGGAATAACGGTGAGCGCGCCGACGAGCGCGTTCGGGAATCTCATCGCGGCCTCTTCGCTGATGTCCGTATTGGAGCGCGCGTTCCATTCGTGTGCCGCGCTCACCGAAGCGAGCATCAAAAGCTTCATCAGCATGGGATGCTCTGCGTTCGGCGAGATGTCGCCCAGACTGTAGGCGCGCACAGCCTCTACCTTGTTAACTTCGTCCTCTGCGAAGCCCACTTCAGACAGGTCGCTCAGGCGCAGGCCCAGACCCATCATTACCAGGAAAAAAAGAGTGAGGAGAAGCGCGCGGTCGCGCTCCGAAACGATTGCTCGCGGTCGCATCATACGCGGCGCGACCGCTTCTCGCTTCATTGAATTCTCAACTGAACTTGCCAAAACTTCCCCGGCCCTCCCCTGTTTGTTCAATGATTTCACGCACAATCTTTATGATGGTCGCGCGTCGCGTGCCTGCGCCATGGCTGCTTCAGTCTCTTCCGTGATAGCCTTTAATGACAGCCCGCGCCGAACCAGAAATGCGACTCCCAGAGCAGTCCAGCAGAAGATGCGCGCCTTGCGAATGATGGCGAGCGTCACACCGCTTGCCGTGCCGAACTGTAAAATCTTTGCGAGCAATCCTGTGCCCGCTTCGTCAATCCCTACGCGCAATGGGATGAACTTGAAAGCTACGTTGATGAAGCGATTGACGGATTCCAGTATGAATGCCGAGAGCAGCGTAGGATGCAGGTCGCTGATGAAAAAGAGCGTGACGTAAACTTCTGCTACGCCCGCAAGATGAAAGCAGAATTCGAGCAGAAGAATGGGCAGAAAGCGCGAGCTGTTCCGGTCGTAAAAACCATAGATGCGATCTTCTATAGTTCTTGTGCGCTCGCGCTTCGTCTCTAAAAACGGGCGGGCGATGCCGCGCCCGTACAGAAATTCAAGTGCCGCGCTCGCAAATCTTAACTTCCTGCGTATGACGAAGTAGGCGACGAAGATTAGAACTATTACGCCTGAGAGCGCGCCTATGCACAGAATCCACAACGGCTTCGGCAGCGGAAAGCTTAAAATGAGGGCAAGCGTGCCGAGCAGAATGAAGAGCGCGACCGAGAGACTGTAGAAAAGGTTTTCTACGACGAGCGCGGAAAACCCTACGGTGAACGGCACACGCTCGCGCACAAGCGCAGCCTTCGCAGGCTCGCTCACAACTATTCCGAGCGGCACGAGCGTGCCGATTGCGTCACCTATAAGATAGGCGCGGAATGCGTTGAAGAAACTTAAGGTGTAAGGCGGCTCGAAGCAGAGCGTCCAGGTGATTGAGCGCACCGTCGGCCTGATAGAAGAGATGAGCAGGACGAGCAGGAATCCTGCGCCCAAACGTTTGATGCCGTCAACTATCTCTGCCACGCCCGCCTTCTTCACGAAGTAGGCGAAGAGCAGCACGCCCAGCACTGCGAAAACGATTCCTGCCGGGGTAAATTTTTTTGTCTTCTTTTGAGGAGTCTCGCCCATTCAACCCGCCGCCAACTGGCGCGCACACTCTCGGCATCCATGATTTTCTCTCGCACGAAAAAGAGAAGATACGTTATTCGCGCCCGCGAACTCAACCTGAGGAGCAACATCTGTGCCCGGCTCATTTTGCTCGAAATCACGGTGAGAAGCCTTAGCAGGAGATTGAAAGGGCAACATTCTGACGACATTTGTCGTCCTTCGTGCAGCTATCAATTCGCGTGAAGTTGGCCGCTAGCCTTTTGCCTTTGCCTTTCGTCTTGATTATGATGATGCCTGCACAAAACCGGTCACAAACTTCCCAAGAGAGATAAATAAGATGAGCCAGAGCCAAGCGGCAATAGAAGATACGAAGCAGAGTCCGTTGACTACTCTTACAGAAGACGAAGAGATGTTTCGAGCGAGCGTGCGCGAATTCGCGGAGGGCGAGCTTCGCCCTCGCGTAGAAGAGATGGACGAGCACGGAAAACTCGACCCGGCATTGATAAAGCAGTGCTTCGATTTAGGATTGATGGGCATTGAAACGCCGGAAGAGTACGGCGGGGCGGGCGCAAACTTTTTCACTGCTATCTTAGCGGTCGAAGAGTTGTCCCGCGTTGACGCATCCGTCGGCGTCTTCGTTGACGTGCAGAATACGCTCGTCAATAACGCGCTCATTCGATGGGGCAGCGATGCGCAGAAGCAGAAATATCTCTCCGAGTTATCGTCCGCAAAGGTCGGCGCATACGCCTTGAGCGAAGCAGGCTCAGGCTCTGACGCTTTCGCCATGCAGACGCGCGCCCGTGAAGATGGCGATCATTACATCTTGAACGGTCGCAAGCTCTGGATAACCAATGGCAACGAGGCCGAAATCTTTATCCTTTTCGCCAACGCGAACCCGGAAGCGGGCTATCGCGGCATCACCGCCTTCATAGTCGAAAAAGGTTTCGAGGGATTCTCCGTAGGCAAGAAGGAGAACAAGCTTGGAATACGCGCCTCTTCGACGACCGAGTTGATTCTGGAAGATTGCTGCGTGCCGAAAGAGAATGTTCTGGGAGAAGTCGGAAAGGGTTACAAGACCTCCATCGAAACTCTGAACGAGGGGCGCATAGGCATAGGCGCGCAGATGATCGGCATCGCTCGCGGCGCTCTGGAAGCGGCGCTCTCCTACACAGGGGAGCGCGAGCAGTTCGGAAAAGCAATCAACGAATTTCAGGGCGTGCAGTTTCAACTCGCCGAGATGGCTACTGAACTGGAGGCTGCGCGCCTGATGGTGTATAACGCCGCGCGCATGAAGGACGCCGGAAAGAATTTTGTCAAAGAGGCCGCGATGGCAAAGCTATATTCATCTCGCGCCGCCGAAAGAATTGCCTCGAAAGCTATAGAGCTTTACGGCGGCTACGGCTACGTCAAAGACTACCCTGTAGAGAAATACTGGCGCGACTCGAAAATCGGCGCTATCTACGAGGGCACGTCGAACATGCAGTTGCAAACGATTGCCAAACTAATCATCGGAGGAAAATAGGCGGTTGAGTGGTATATAGAAGAACTGCTTTCATCCATTCACCATTCGCCAAACGTTATGGCTGCATCACGCATAGAAACTTTTCAGCAGATGTTGGAGAGCGAGCCGGAGAACATTCTGGTGCGCTTCGGGCTGGCGAACGAGTATTTGAAGGCCGAAAGATACGAAGAGGCTATTGTGGCTTTTAATGACTACTTGCAGAGGGCGAACGATGAGGGCGCGGCATTTGGGATGCTGGCGCGTGCGTATGAAAAACTTGGAAGACGCGAAGAGGCGCGCGAATCCCTGATGCGAGGGATTGAAGCATCGGAGAAGCACGGCCATCCTTCTATGGCTGAAGATTATAGAATGACGCTTGAGAACGAGTATGAAGACTGAGACGAAAGTTTTGAAGCTGGTTAAGAAGCTGGAAGGCGAAGATGAGACTGTGGCGACAGAGGCGCACGATTACAGGGGGCTGAATCGTGAGCAGATGGTCGAGATTTATCGCACGATGTATCTGTCGCGGCGAGTTGACGACAAGGAGATTCAGTTAAAAGGGCAGAATAAAATCTTCTTCCAGATTTCGGGCGCGGGGCACGAGGCCATTTTGGTCGCGGCTGGCATGACCTTGAAAGCAGGTTACGACTGGTTCTATCCATACTACCGCGACCGCGCTCTCTGTTTGCAGTTAGGGATGACTCCGCTCGAACAGCTTCTTTCCGCTGTCGGGGCCGAGGCAGACCCTAATTCGCATGGCCGTCAGATGCCTTCACACTGGGGACATAAAAAATTGAACATCGTCTCGCAGTCTTCCCCGACGGGGACGCAATGCCTTCAGGCCGTGGGCTGCGCAGAGGCCGCATACCGCGCCACACTCGTTGACGAATTGAAAAGCTTGGTCACGGGCTTTCACGAAGACGAGGTTGTGTACGTTTCGCTCGGAGATGGGACGACAAGCGAGGGCGAGTTCTGGGAAGCGCTCAACACGGCGTCGAATCTGCGTCTGCCTGTCCTGTTTCTGATTGAAGACAACGGCTACGCTATAAGCGTTCCCGTGGAGGTGCAGACTGCCGGAGGCGACATCTCGAAGCTCGTCGGGAATTTCCCAGACCTTTTTATCCAAAAGTGCGACGGCACAGACCCTGTTGAATCTTACGAAGCGATGCAGCGAGCGGTCGAATACTGCCGCGAGCGCAAAGGCCCCGCGCTGGTTCACGCGAAAGTTATACGACCATACTCGCACTCGCTCTCGGACGACGAAAAGCTTTACCGGCCTGATGAAGAGAGAACAACCGATGCCGAGAGCGACCCTATAAAACGTTTCGGCGCGCTCCTGGCTGACGAAGGGTTCATCACGCAGGAAGAGTTACAAAAAATCAAGGATGAAGTCGACCGCGAAGTTAATGAGGCCGCCGACGCTGCGTTGGCAAGCCCGCAGCCTCGGCCTGAAACTGCAACACAGTTTATCTATTCGCCGGACGTTGACCCGACCTCGAAAGATTTCGATACGGAAGAGGGCGCAGAGCTTGGCGGCAACGCGGGCACCGTTGTGGATTTGATTAATCGCTGCCTGCACGTAGAGATGGAGCGCGACCCCGCGATAGTGGTCTTCGGCGAGGACGTGGCCGATTGCTCGCGCGAGAAATATCTTGACAGGGTGAAGGGCAAGGGCGGCGTCTTCAAAGTCACCGCGAACCTGCAAAGAAAGTTCGGAGGCGCGCGCGTCTTCAACTCGCCGCTTGCGGAAGCAAACATCGTGGGGCGCGCCATAGGCATGGCTACGCGAGGGATTAAGCCTGTGGTTGAGATTCAGTTCTTCGATTACATCTGGCCTGCATATCACCAGATTAGAAACGAGCTTGCTTTGATGCGCTGGCGCTCAGGCAACGAGTGGAAGTCTCCCATGGTCATTCGCGTGCCCATCGGCGGATACCTCAAAGGCGGCGCAATCTATCACTCGCAGTCGGGCGTCTCGCTGTTTACGCACATTCCGGGCCTGCGCGTTGTCTATCCTTCAAACGCGCTGGACGCCAACGGACTTCTGCGCACGGCGATTCGCTGCGACGACCCTGTGCTCTTTCTGGAACACAAGCATCTTTATCGTCAGGCTTACAACAAGTCGCAGTATCCGCCCGACGATTTTATGATTCCGTTTGCGAAAGCAAAGCGTGTGCGCGAGGGGACGGACATTTCTATAATCACCTATGGCGCGCTGGTGCAGCGTTCTCTGGTTGCTGCGAAGCAGGCCGAAAGCTCTGGCATAAGCGTAGAGATAATAGACCTTCGCTCGCTCGCGCCTTACGACTGGGACGCGATTGCAGAGACTGTGAAGAAGACCAGCAAGGTCATAGTGGCGCACGAAGATTCGCTATCGTGGGGATACGGGGCTGAGATTGTCGCGCGAATTTCCGGCGAACTGTTCGAATACCTGGATGCGCCCGTCGCCCGCGTCGCCGCGCTCGATTCCTTCGTAGCCTATGCGCCGCAGCTTGAAGATGCCATCCTGCCTCAATCGCATGACGTGGCGCGTGCGATCACGGAGCTTCACAGCTATTAGCTTTATGCCGGGAGCGCTGGAGCGAGACCGTTTCTTGCGCTCCCGGACTATTCCTCGAATCTTTCCTGTTTTCGTTTATAGTTAATATGCTATAGTTCGGCTTAGCCGGATAAACGGCTGGCGAGAACGTCCCCCGACCCTTTCTCGCTCACGCCGACCGGCAAAGCACAAGGTGGTTCACGCGAGCGGGATCAAGGGCAAGTCTACAAAAAAAACCCGCCAAAACTTCGGGAGCGCACACTTCCCGCGCTCGTTTCCAATCAACTCTTGAAGGTATCTAGCCGTTCCTTCATCTTCAGTGCCTTCAAATATCGAATGCACTAAAAGAAAGTGCAGGAGCTAAAGATGAAACGCCACCTCCCCCATTGGCTTGCGGTCGTCCTATTGCTCGTCGTCTGCGCCGGCGTTCAAGCGCAGGAGACTCTTCCAGAACTCGTTCACCGCGTCAAGCCCTCTGTGGTTTCCAGCATCACCTACGATTCGCACGGCGACGTTTTGATGAGCGGCAGCGGTTTCTTCGCGCGCGCGAATCAGGTCATCACGAACCTGCACGTCATAGCGGGCGCGCAGCGAGCCGCAATAAGAACGCTTGACGGTAAAGGCAGAACTTACCCGGTCACAGGAATACTGGGCGTGGACGAAGAAGGCGATCTGGCCGTGCTTGGTGTAAACATGCCGGAGGGGCGCGCACGCCCGCTTGAAGTAATAACAGAGTTGCCGGAAGAGGGCGAAAGCGTCTTCGTCATCGGTAATCCTTTACGTCTTGAAGGCTCAGTCTCGAACGGTATAGTTTCCGCAGTGCGCGAAGTGCCCGGCATTGGAAAGATTCTTCAGATAACCGCGCCCGTCTCGCATGGCAATTCCGGCAGCCCCGTCTTCAACATGAAGGGGCAGGTCATCGGAGTGGTAACTATCAGGGTCACAAACGGTGAGAACATAAACCTTGCGCTCGGCGCAGGAAGAGTGAACTCGCTTCGCGCGGGCGCGCCGTTTTCGTTCGAGCAGTTGGCCGCTCGCACGCGGCTCTCTTCACAGACCGAGGCCGTAGCGGAACTCTGGTATCGCAACGGGCTGGATTCGCTCTGGCTTGGGAACTACGAGAACGCGCTGGCGAACTTCGAGAACGCTGTGAACAGGAATCCGCGCCGCGCAGAAGCATGGATTCAGGTAGGCTACTGCAAGGTCAAGCAGGGCAGAAACGCA
>DATHJK010000488.1:0-4030 GCA_035316225.1 Pyrinomonadaceae bacterium | reverse complement strand
GGTTGGGCTGCATTCTTCCTATCTGGTTCTCCTTGAAATTCGCGGTAATCCAGATGTCGCCGGACACAATCGCCATCAACGGTTGGCCCACCTGAACGAGCGCGCCCTCTTCAATTGCCTTGCGTGTCACACGCCCGGTCTCAGGCGCGTAAATCTTCGTGTACGAGAGTTCCAATTGCGCCTGCTCAACTGCGGCTCGCAATTGCTCTATGGAAGCGCCTGCGGTTTCGGCCTGAGCCTGGCTGACAGCGACCTGCTGCGGCGCTGTATTGGCCTGCGCCAATCGCCCCAGCGCTTCGTTTACACCGGCCTGCGCTCCGCCGACTTGAGTTTGAGCGCGGCGCGCATTTTCAGCAGCCGTAGTCTCTGCGGCTTGCGCTTCCCTCACTTGCGCTTCTGCCGCCGCGACTCTTCCGCGCGCCGCGTCAAGTTGCGCGTTCGCGGTCTGCGACGCGGCTATCGCCTGATCCAATCGCTGGCGCGAAATCTCGTCCCTTTGAAATAGCTCCTGGTAGCGCCCAACGTCCGCGCCCGCTCGCGCGGCTTCAGCTTCGGCGGCTGTGACCTGCGCGCGCGCCTGTTCTACATTGGCCTGCGCCGTAGAAACGCCCGCCCCTGCCTGATTGATTCGCGTCCGTTCAGCAGCCGCCGCAGCACGCTGCGATGCCACGCCGGAGCGTGCCTGCTCGACCACGGCAGCAGCCTGTTGCATGCTCGCCCTCGTGTTCGCTCTGGTTAATTCGACGCCCGTTCGCGCTTCTCTCAAACGCGCCAGGCCCGCGTTGAGCGCAGCCTGCGCCTGCTGCAATCTCGTCTCATAATCACGCGCATCAATCTCCGCTATGAGGTCGCCTTCTTTGACTTGCTGGTTGTCCGTAACGTAAACCTTCGCAACGTAGCCTGCGACTTTCGGACTGATTTGAACTATGTGTCCGTCAATGAACGCATCGTCGGTCGATTCGTGTGAGCGCGCGTGAAGCCAGTAGCGCACGCCGAATATCACGCTCAGTATGAGAATGATGGCAGCAACGATGAGAAAGACGGGTCGCCTGTAAAGCTTTCTCTTTCTGACAGGCACGCTGTCCGCGCCTATGGGTTCGGTTTCAACCGGCTCGAATTCGACATCCCCAGCGTGCGCATCCGGGTCTTCAAGCACCTCCGCGCCCACATT
The DNA here is from genome assembly GCA_035316225.1 of Pyrinomonadaceae bacterium. Taxonomy (GTDB): domain Bacteria; phylum Acidobacteriota; class Blastocatellia; order Pyrinomonadales; family Pyrinomonadaceae; genus 3-1-20CM-3-53-8. Next base: position 2,859 of record DATHJK010000488.1, on the reverse strand, counting down.
CGCGCCAGCATTGCTCTCAACCGCGTCCGACCGATTGCCTTCCGCCTTTTCCGGCTCCAAAACTTCCGCCATAATCATCTCCCCAACAACTGACAACTCTTTGCGATCTTTTCTTAGCGTCTTTGCGACTTTGCGTGAAACCTATATCTCACGCAAAGACGCTGGAGGCGCTAAGAAGAACGCAAAGACTTTTTTAATCGCTCTCTCGTCATCACCATCGAAATGTTTCTGCGCGACCGAGCGACGCAGCCAGATTCAATCGCGCGGCGTTGTATTCAGCGAGCGCCGCGACCTGAGCATCCCGCGCATTGGCCAGGGCTGTCTGCGCGTTTATGACTTCCAGGTTGTCCCCAACGCCAGCGCGGAAACGGTCGCGCGCCATCTCAAGCTCGCGCTCTGAAAGTCGCACGCTCTCGTCCGCAGCCCGCACCTCAGCCGCAGCAGTCCTGATGCTAGATAGCGCAAGCCGCACATCCTCTTCCACCTGCCCGCGCACGCTTCCCAACTGAAGCTCCGCCTGTCGCTCGCGGCTCGTCGCTACCGCCAGACGCCCGCGCGTCAACCCGCCGTTAAAGACAGGCACGTTCAACTGAATCGCAACGCGCCGCGTCGGAAGGTCTGTGTTCGTTGGCGTGATGCCGCTAACGCCGTAATCGCCTACGAACTCAAGCGAAGGAAGAAGCTCAGCGCGCACAGCCTGTCGCTCAAGGTCATTAGCCCTGACCTGTTCTTCGGCCACACGCAGCTCGCGGCGATTCTGCGCAGCCTCTGCCACAGCCGTTTCGGTAGACGGCAGAGATTCTTCTGCGAATCTCAACTGATCCGTGAGCGTCAAAGCGCTGCCCAGCGGAAGACCCGCTACGCGCTGCAAGTTTAGAATGGCTTGTTCGGATGCCGTCTGCGATTGAGCAAGACGCACCTGCTCCACCGCCACCCTCACCTGTGCGCGTGTTACGTCAACTCCTGTCGCCACGCCCGCGTTATGCTGATCCTCCGCGAGTTTGAGGAGCGCCTGAGCGAGTTCGACGTTCGCCTGTGCTGCCGCAACCGCCCGGTCTGCCCGCAACGCTTCCAGATAAACGAGCGCAGTTCCGCTTGCGACCTGCTCGCGCGCCAGTTGCTCTTCCATTTCGGCAACATGAACTCCGGCGCGCCCCGCCTGATAATTCTTAATTGCGCTAAGGCTGAAGATGGTTTGAACCAGACGCGCGCGAGCGTCGAAGTTGTTGAATGGGCCGATGAAGGTGGAACGTATGCCGGGGAATGTGCCGGGTTGAAAACCCAGCGCGGCTAGATTCTGCGTGATGTTGGCCTGATAGGCGGTCGCGGAGATGTTCGGCAATAATCCTGCGAGCGATTCCTGCCTGACGCCCTCCGCTTCGCGTCGTCGCTCGCGCGCAAGAAGAGTTGCGAGGTTGTTCTGAATCGCAAGCTGTATGGCTTGATCCAGATTCAGCGCTGACGGCGCGGCACTGACGTTTGCCGCCCCCGGAATTTGCAGCGCGCCGAGGTTACGGCCTGCTCCTCTTAAAGATGGCGACCCGCCTATTTGCCCGCCCCCTACAGCCGGTTGCCCTATGTTTGTGCTACCGGGCGTCTGCCCTTGCCCGCTCTGATTCGGTGACGTACCCTGCTGGCTATTCCCGCTCTGAGTTCCGCTGCTTGTGCCCTGACCCTGCGCTCCCTGCCCGGAAGTCGTACTCTGCGGCTGAGCAGATGCGCCGCTGCTCTGCTGCGCGGGCGTCGTGACAGATGCAAACAACGTGAGACTTAGAACTAAAACTGCTTGACGAAATTTCACAACCTGACCTCGCTCGTTCCCACACACCTTAAAAGCAGTGAATCGTAAATCGTGAATAGTAAGAAACCACCTTTTCATCTATTCACGATTTACGATTCACTATTCACGGCTTTTCCCTCTTTTTGCTGCGCCCGCCGAGGAATAGCTGAGCATTGTGCCTGAGCCTTACGAGCAGTTTGCTCAAAGCCGCCTTGTCCTTGACGCTCATACCTCGAAACATCTCGCGCACCCTGGCGTAGTGCGCGGGAAGAATTGATTCCAGAATGCTTTGTCCGCCCTTAGTCAGCCGCACCATGCGCACGCGGCGATCCCTGGCATCCTCTGTGCGCTCGACAAGATTTTTCTTAACAAGATAGTCAACCAGCCCCGTGACATTCGCGCGGCTCACCAGCAGAAGCTCGCCAAGCTCGCTCATCTGGCAGCCCTCCTTCCCGTACCTGCTAAGGATGGTCAGGACGTTGAATGCTCCGAGCGAAAGGCCGTGCGTCTCAATCTTGCGCGCTATATGGGTATGAATCACATCGTAGGTGTAAGCAAGATTAAGAAGCAGCTCGACCGAAGGCCGATCAAATTCTGCGAATCTTTCACCGTGCTCGCGCACGCGCCCCAGATAATGATGCTCGCGCTTATCACTCTTCACGCCGATGGCCTGCGCCTGATTTCTCATCACAAGTATTTTAATAACTTAAGAGCTTAACTGTCAAGTTCTTAACTAATATTCCCGTACGAAGCTTTATGTCGTGCCGGTAATTACCTCACCAGTGTGTGTAAATATCGTCCCCAATTTCTCAAGAATGATTTCTGATTCCTGAAGTTGCTGGCGGGACTTCGAGTCTGTTCAGGCAAGGAATCCGAGGTTTGCGGTTGCGAAGCGGCTGAGGAACGGGAAGATCGTGGAGATGTCTGTGTTGGAGACGCCGTACCAGGCGGCCAGAGTTGCGGCGTATTGGTCTATTGCGATTGTGGGAATCCAGCGCCCGCGAGCGTCCGCGTCGTCGGGGCCGGAGAGCGCGAGCGTTGGGAATGTGCCGAAGAAGTCGCCGCCGCGCACCGCGCCT
>DATHJK010000487.1:0-24119 GCA_035316225.1 Pyrinomonadaceae bacterium | reverse complement strand
CGCCCGACCCACCTCCTCCACCCGATCCGCCTCCTCCGCCGGATGAGGACAGGTCAAGCGAGAATCAGAACCAGCACGCTGATTACATAGACCAGATGAGTTCCCTCGGTCTGCCGAATCTAACTATTGATCAGTTGATTGAGATGAAGCATCACGGCGTTACGCCCGACTTTGTTCGTGAGTTGCGCGCAGCGGGATATAACGTCACGCGCCCGGAGGTTCTGATAGCCTTGCGCGATCACGGAGTTACCGCAAGGTACGTTAGCGAGTTGGCTTCCATGGGCTTCAACCATCTTTCGCTCGAAGAGTTGGTCGCAGTTAGAGATCACGGCGTGAGCGCGAGCTATATGCACGCGCTGGAAGAAGCGGGCTACAGTCATCTCTCGCTTGAACAGATAGTCACGGCCAGAGATCACGGCGTAAGCCCCGAATACATACGCGCTCTGGCCGAGATGGGTTACGCGCATTTGCCGCTTGAACATGTCATCACGGCCAGAGATCACGGCGTAAGCCCGGAGTATGCGCGCGCCCTCGGTCAGGCTGGCTACTCGAACCTGACGCTCGCACAGATCATAACCGCGCGCGATCACGGCGTGAGCGCAGATTACGTGCGTGAACTTAGAGAAGCCGGATACTCGAATCTGACGCTAACGCAAGTTGTAGCCCTGCGCGATCACGGCGTGAGCGCAAACTTTCTGAAGAAGGTGAAGGCGCACGGGTTCACCGGCCTATCGCTCGAACAGCTAATACGCCTGCGCGATAGCGGCATACTCGATTGAGATTAAGGGCGAGTCGCTAACGCCAGGCATACAGACTTTATAAGTTGAAAGCGAGGAGACTAAAGAAGATGAACTCAATAAATAAATTCTCAAGACTCAAAGCGTTTCTCTTGAGCCACAAAATCTTCGTATGCGCGCTGGCGCTAATGGCGTCAATGGCGTCCGGTTATCTTCTGGTCTCCGCCACGCGCGCGCAAGACACCAACGCTCAAGGCATCTCCTATTCGAGCACGGGGCAGTGGCTGATGGAGACCCTTCCGGGCACGAGCGACCTGCAACTGACGCTACGCTATCGCTGGCAGCGAGAAGGCACAGACTGGTCTTTCTATAACAACAGCACCTCTTTCAAGATAAGCCCCGCGCGGCTGCAAGGACTCACGCCTGCGCAGATAAGCTCACCTGCGGGCGGGCAGGTGCAGTTTCAGATTGTGCGCGACGCGGGCACGCTTAACTGCGACGGCTGGTTCAAAGCCGAGCAAGGCTCAGGCCATTTCACCTATCAGCCCAATCCGAATTTCGCTGGCGAGCTTAGACGGCGCGGCTACGAAGCGCCCACGCCGGATCAGCAGTACGCTATGACGGTGCATGATGTGAGCTTCGCGTTGATGGACGAACTGAAAGCGAGCGGTTACGAGCGCCCCACGCTAGACCAGCTTGTAAGACTCGGCACGCACGGCGTCAGCATCGAATACATTCACGAGATGAAGGCGCTTGGCTACCAGTTCAACTCAGTCGAAGCGCTCACGCGCATGCGCGATCACGGCGTCACGCCTCGATACGTGCGAGCGTTGGCAGAGCATGGCTATCGCAACCTGTCTGCCGAAGACATCCTGCGCGCGCGCGATCACGGCGTTAGCACGGATTTTATTACGGAAATTCATGACGCCGGGTACGAGTTGCCGCCGCTGGATCAACTGGTTCGCATACGCGATCACGGCGTGAGCGGCGAGTATATAAGAGCATTGAACGCTATGGGCTACAGGAATCTTCCTATGGACCAGATCGTTAGGATACGCGATCACGGTGTCTCTACGGAATTCATACGCGGCATAAGAGACGCAGGATTTCCCAACGCCACTATGGAAGAGATGGTTCGCATGCGCGATCACGGCGTCACGCCTTCATTCATACAGAGAATGAAGACGCACGGCTTCAATAACCTGACAATCGAGCAACTAATACGCCTGCGCGACAGCGGAATGGAATAGGGCGCGGTCGCTTTTGGTAATCAACGCGCCTCGCGGGGCTTGAAAGTTTTTCATGAAGCTGAAGCTATCAAGCCCGCAAGGCCGTAGGTCTGTCCTTTTTAAGACGAACGGTCAATCGTCGGTCGAGGAGTTCAGATATGAAGACGAAGCCTGACATGCAAGAGTTTGATGCTCTTTTGAAGATAGAGCGAGCGAGTATGAGAGTTTGCGCGACCCGTTTGCTCTGTCTGCTCATAACACTCTTTTGCAGCTTACAATCAGCGACCGTCAACGCACAGTCGCAACTTCCGTCAGCAGCAACGGGCGAGCGAATCACGGATCAATGGCTGGTCGAAACAGAACAGGAAACGACCGGCATGGTTCGTCTCACGCTCACGCGCCGTACAGCGCGCGGCGGCACGCACGAATCTTCATGGGACATTCCGCTTGAGCAATTAAGGGGATTAACAGTCGAGCGTATGAATGCTTCCGATGCCGGCGTTCAGTTCAAAATAGGGCGCGATGCGGGGACGTTCTATTGCGAGGGCGTGTTCAATCGAGGCTCAGGCTCAGGCCGTTTCACATTTGCGCCAAGCTCCATATACTTGACTGAGATGCGCAAGCTCGGCTACGAAAATTTTTCTGATGAAGAAATATTCGCGCTCGCCGTACACGATGTGAGTCTGAGGTTTATTGGAGAGCTAGATGCGCTCGGCTATAGTAGCCTGTATGTAAATCACCTCGTCGCAATGCGCATACACGGTGTTACCAGCGACTTCATCATTGATCTAAAGACGCTGGGCTACGATTTCATTTCAGTTGACCGACTTGTGGCGATGCGAATCCATAAGGTCACAGTAGAGTTCATCAAGGAGTTGCAATCGCTGGGCTACTTCCGCGTTCCCATAGAGCAACTCGTGGCTATGAAGATTCACGGCGTGACCGCATCGTTCATAGAAGAGATGCGTGGGAGAGGATACCGCAGGCTTTCGGTTGAGGAGCTTATCAGGATGAAAATTCACGGCTTCGGAGAGGTGGGGTGAGGGCGCGCTGGGGCTTCTTATTAAAAGTTGCTCTCTGGTTTAATCAAAACGTGCGAGCCGAAAGAGCTAGAGGTGTAGGCGTTATGTGGCCGAGCGTCTTATTCGAGCGGCGTCGGATTGCATCTCTTCTGTTGAGTATATCTCTCTGCGGCACTGTCTTCGGGCAAACTGGTTTCGTGGCGATACAGCCGGAGCAAGCGGCGCAGTATCGCTTCAATTTTGCACGCAACTTCTTCGCAAGCCCGGAAGCAGAGAGAACGAATCGCGCAAGCCTCTATTCCGCGCTGAAGCTTTTAGAAGACCTGAAAGGAAAGGTCGCGGCTACAGCCGACAACCTGCAACGCGCCATTGAACTCAACGATGAGGTGCAGACAAAATTTGCGCGCCACTATTACTATCTATATCTGCGCTACGCCGTTGACACCAGAGACACGACCAGCCGCGATGAAAGCAATGCGCTCAATGATGAAGTGAACGCTCGAACCGCTTTCGTTCAGCAGGAGATGATGCAGGTAGATGACCGCACGCTCTCCGCTTTCACTTTACAAAAACCGGCACTTCAAAAATATCTCTTCGCCATCGAAACCTCTCGCCGCTATCGCCCCCACACGCTTTCGCTCGGAGAAGAAGAGTTGTTGAGCGCCACGGCAACGATCAATTCCTCATGGCAGTATGACCTTTACGAGAATTTAATCGCGCACACTCGGTTCGGGACTGTACGGGACGCAGAACGCACGCTGGATGTTTGGCGACAGCGTGCGGAGATAGCAAACAGCACGGATCGCGCCGTGCGCGAGAGTGGATTCAAGCAGCGCTACGCAGGGTTCGCCGCCGAGCGAGACCTCTACGCCTTCACGCTGATGCGGCTGGCAGCGGCTGGCAACCTTCTGGCGCGTATGCGCCATTATGAAGACGCGCCAACGCAAAGTTATTTCGGGCGCTACTGGACAAGGCCGGAAGTCAACAATCTTTTGGAAGAGATTGCCCGGCACGCCGACCTTTACAAGCGCTACCAACGCCTGCGCGCCGAGCACGCCGGAAAGATTGCGGGCTACGAGGATGTGAACGTCTGGGATTTATCAGTTCGCCCCGCCGGTGCGCAACTCCCGCGCTTCACCATCCTGGAAGCGAGCCAGGTTATACGCGATGCGCTCGCGCCGCTCGGCGCAGAGTATGGACGGGAACTCGCGGCGCTGCTGGATTCTGCCAACGGTCGCATGGACATTGTGCCGGGCGAGCACAGGAAAGGGGGCGGGTTCTCAGTAGGCTTTAGCGGAATGGACAGCCTCTTTTACAGCGGCGGCTTCGCTGGCTACTACAACGACATGCGCGTGCTCGCACATGAATCAACCCATGCCGTGCAGCGTCAATTGATGAATCGCAACCACGTCCCGCCCGCTTACTACGCAGCCCCCAGTTACTTCTCCGAATCATTCGCAATCTTCAACGAACTGCTACTCCCCGACTATCTTTATAATCACGAGCGAGACCCGCTCCGCAAACAATATTTTCTCGAGCAATTTCTGGATGGAAAAGGAATGCAGATGTTCACGGTCGCGCCCGAAGCTATGCTGGAGCAGGAGGTTTATGATGGCTGCGCGAGTGGCAGAATTCGTGGAGCGGATGATCTGGACGCACTGACCAGAAACATCTACTCGCGGTTTTCCATCTGGCCTGCAAGGCATGACGAGTTGAAGAATCAATGGATGAGCGTGCAGTTGATGTACGAAGACCCGTTCTACGATATCAACTACGTTTACGGTGCGCTGCTGGCGCTGAAATATTACGCGATGTATAGACACGACGCCGTGCATTTCATCCCGCGCTATATAGAGCTGATGGGTCACGGGTTTGACCAGCCGCCCGCCGTTCTGCTGAAGAGATTTCTTGATATTGACCTGAACGACCCGCGCCTTATGACGGACGCCTTCAGCATACTCGAAGAGAAAGTGAATTTGCTTGAAGAGAGTTATAGAAGATAGCTCATACCGATTGCGGAATATTCAATTGCGGGTTTCTGATTGCTGATTGAGAGGCAGGTTGAAGACAGAAGCTGTTAATTCAAATTCAGTTCTTCAAATCCACAATCCGAAATCCGCCTGTCCGCAATTCATTGGAGTTTGGCGGCGATTGCCTGCTTGGGTTGGACGCCGATCAAGGTGTCAATAAGTTGACCGTTTTTGAAGATGAGCAGAGTGGGAATGCTTCTTATATTGAAGCGCGCGGCGGTCTGCGGGTTCTCGTCAACGTTCAATTTTGCGATTGTGTATCGCCCGTCCGATTCTGCGGCCAATTGATCCAGCACAGGCGAGAGCATCCTGCATGGCCCGCACCACTCCGCCCAGCAATCCACCAGCACAGGCATGATGCCAGCCTGTAAAATTTCGCGCTCGAAAGTCGCATCCGTCACAACACGCGCCCTGTTTGTCTGGCTCGCACTAACGTCCAATCCAGCGCCGCATTTGCCGCAGACCGGCTTGCGATTTTTAGCAGCGCTTTCGTCAATACGATTCCGCGCCCCACACCGCGCGCAACTTACAATCATGACCAGCGCCTCCACTATAAAAAAATCCGCTTCAAGCTTTAAGACATCTTCTTCGCAAAAGTTTGACGGAAAAGCAAGGAAGAGAGGATGGAAGGAAGGGATGAAGGCGGAGGGATGAGGGATGAATAAGAAGGAGTGAATAGGTCAATACGCAATTGGCTCAACCCACTTCATCCCTCATCCCTTCAATAAAAAGAGGGGGCGACCCGGTTTGGGCCGACCCCTCTAAGTTGAAGAGCCTACTGCTTCTGCTGTTCGTTAGAACTCGAAGCGTATGGCCCACTGGAACTGGCGCTCGCGGAAGTTCGTGCCGCCAGCCTCAGAGTCCGAATTGAACGAGGAATCAAAGTTCACAGTCGCAGTGCTTGACGTGCGGTACATAACGCTGTTGACGTTAGACACCTGCGTGTGGTTGAAGATATTGAAGAACTCGCCCAGTATCTCCAGGTTCATTGACTCGCGTAAATGGAAGCGGCGCGACATGCGGAAGTCCACGTTGTACGTGGGCGGCATGCTGAACGAGTTGCGACCGAATAGAGGTATGCGAGTCGAACCGCCTGAGCCGTTTATGCCGCCTGCCTGATTCGTGCCGAAGCTGGCTGGCGGGTTTCCGCTAAGCGTAGCCGAGAACGCGCGTCCCGAATAGAGCGAGATGACGGGCGAGAAGGTAAAGCCGTTGAAGATAGCACGGCCAACGCGGCTGTTGCCCTGCTCGAACCAGTGCGGGTTGTAGACGATGCTCGCCACGAATTTATGACGAATATCGAAGTTAGACCTGCCGCGCTCGAACGACTGATCGAAAGCGTTGAACGGGGCGTTGTTGGTCGTGAACGTCGTAGAAGTCTGACCTGAGTCCACAGCCTTCGACAGCGTGTAGCTCGTCTGGAACTGTAGCCCCTTCGTCAAACGACGATTGGCCTGAAGCACCAGCGCGTGATAGTTCGAGCTTACGTCGCTGCGAATCTCGGTCATGCGACCGAAGTTCGCGTTCGGTCTGGCACCAGCGAAGTACGGCACCTGGATTGATTGACCATCAAGCGGCCCGCCCGCAGCTACGTAAGTTCTGGTCCCGGATGGCGGACTCAGGTTCGTGTCAACGAAGTTCGGCAAGTACTTGCCGTGGCTGAACAGGTACGAGACCGAGACCACTGTGTTGCGCGCAATCTGGTGCTCGAAGATCAGGTCGGCCTGCTCTATCATCGGAAGCTGGAAACGCTCTGCGAAGAACTGCACATCGCCGTTGCCGGCAGGCTGCGTTGACAGTATGTTCGGGAAGATCGGACCCGTAGCCGGAGCCACAGAGGTCGAGATCTGCGAGATGCCTGGGATGCCAGTGTTGGTGATGGCGTTCGAGATGGTCGAGTTAATCAGACGACCGTAGTAGACGCCGAAGCCGCCGCGAAGTGAATTTCTTCCATCGCCGGTCATGTCATAAGCGAAGCCTATGCGCGGGCCGAAGTTATTATGATCGTTCGGGAACTTGGCCGTCGGCGAGAAATTACGCAGCGCCTGGTCTGGAGCCTGCGGGCTGGTCACTCGGAAGTTCGGAATCTGCGGCTTGGGCAGAGCCTCGTACTCGTAGCGCAATCCGAGGTTGAACGTCAATCTGGGCGAGAAGCGCCAGTCGTCCTGAATGAACAGGTTATAGTCCGTTGTGTTGAACTGGAATCGGCTTGGGCCGAAAGCCTGCGTGTAGTTGCTCGTGTAGCAGCGACCAGCCGTTCTGGTTGATGCGCTGCATGTTACCGGATTGGCACCGACGCGCAGCCCGCCAGGGGTCTGCCAGTTCAGCAAGTCAATGATGAAATCATTGATGTTGTTGTAGGAGTATGCGCCGCCGCCGAAGCGAAGGTTGTCCAGGATGTCACGCACGCGGTTGATGTCGCCACCAAACTTGATGGTGTGATTGCCGCGTGTGAGCGTCACAGTGTCGGCAAACTGAAAGCGAGTCTCATCGGGGAAGGCTGCACGCTCAAGGAACGTGGCGCGGCCAAACTCTATACCGCTCGTGATGAACACGTCTGGAGACCTTCCGCCCGGCCCCGTCGTAGGCTCGCCCGCGAGGGGCGGAGTGCTGAACTCGAACTCGTTATCGCGTCCCCACTGGAAACGGAACTCGTTGACCTCTGTGGCCGAGATAGTAGAGGCCAGGCGCAGGTTGAGCGAGTCAACGTTAACGAAGTCGTCGCCGAAGGCTGCGCGCCCGAACGTATTCGTCGGCTGAGTCTGAATGCCCGAAGGAGATTTCCAGCGAAGACGATTATATGTCGCCGTGAAGGTCTCGTTCTGCGTGATGTGCCAGTCAAACTTCGGCAGAAGGATGTACTGGTCGCCACGACGCGGCACAGGCCCTGTCTCGTTCGTCAAGAAGGCTAGCCCCTGATTGATCTGCGCGTCAGAGAGATTTCTTAACGTGGGGTTCTTAAGGCCCGCTCCTGTCGTAGCCCTGTTCACCGTCGTCAGGAAGTTCGAGGCGCTGAAGATGGCAAGGCCGGGGAAGTTGCGCTTCTGCTGATCGTAGTTGAAGAAGAAGAAAGCCTTGTTCTTCACTATCGGCCCGCCGATGTTGCCGCCGAACTGGTGGCGCACGTCCACGGGCTTAAACGGGTTGATCGATATTGTGCCGGTCGCCGCATCGAACGTCGTTAGGAACCCTTTCGGATTGCGCGCGCCGAAGCGGTTGTTGCGGTTGTAGTAGAAGCCCTGGCCGTGAAACTCGTTTGTGCCGGACTTGGTTACGGCATTGACCACGCCGCCTGCGGCGCGACCATACTCAGCAGAGTAGTTCGAGGTGTTAACCTGAAACTCGCGTATCGCAGCCTGGCTGACAACGTAGCTGATGCGCGTGCGGCCACGCTCTTCGGAGAAGAACGCCTGGTTGTTGTCGCCGCCGTCAACTGTGTTGTTGTTCAGAAGACCGGAGATGCCACGGAAACTGACGAGACCGAAAGTTCCGTCCGGGGTTAAACCCGGTGTGAGCAGCGCGAAGGCCGACCAGCGGCGACCGTTGATGGGCAGCTCGTTGATCGAGGTCTGGTTGACGTTGTTAGAGAAGTCCTGTTGACTGGTGTTGATGACGGGCGCTTCGCTCGTCACCTCGACCGTGTTGGTCTGAATAGGACCGACGGAGAGCTTCGTGCTTATTGATGTGACCTGGCCGACCTCGACCACAACGCGCTCTTGTGTGAACAGGCTGAAGCCTGTGGCGTTGATTGTCACGGTGTAGTTGCCTGGATCGAGGTTGACGACGCGGAAGCGACCTTCATCGTCCGTTTGCGCCGTAGCCTCCTTATTGGTTTCAACGTTGCGCACGGTCACGGTGGCGTTCGGGATAACTTCGTCAGCCGGATTGGTGACGACGCCTCCGATTGCGCCCGTGGTCGTAGACTGCGCAAATGCCTGTAGCGCGCCCATCGCAAGCATCAAGGTTGCGACGAGTGCGAATCTCAGAAATTTAGACATGCTGGGGAACTCCTTAGCAATCAAATGAAAGTTGAGACTTTTGATTTCCCGCGCGGGAAGCGCAGAGAGTGTTTTCGCGAAAACTTAAGAACTCCATCTTGTAACTACTTGAAAATCGAAAAGGCGTGAATACGCAAGTGACCCCCGAAGTGCAGCGAGAAGCTTCTATCATGTCAGACAAGCTTTGCGCAAGTGTTACCGCACATAAAATTTATCTTACAATCACCACGCACGCTGTCCGTTATCAATAGCGTTAGACGGTCTGCAAAAGCTAATGCAAATCAGCAATATGTATGCCGGATGACTTGTGCTCTGAATGCTGCCGCCTAAAGACAATGATTCGAGCAATTAGCCTGTAAACCGCACTTCAGCAATCACTCGCATCTGCACAAGATTTTGGATTTAATATGAAAATCTAAAGAAGGTGATAAGTGATAAGAAAGATAAGGAATACAGAATTCAATGGTCAGTAGTCAGTGGGCAATATGTTTACCTTCTGGCTACTGGATTTCGGTCTCCTGATTGCCTTACTCTCATCACTCATCACTACTCGTTAGAGTCTTTCGCAAACAATCGCTATGCCCTGGCCGCCACCTATGCAAGCTGTGGCGAGGCCGTAGCGCAGCCCGCGACGACCCAGTTCCATTAACACTGTGAGAACGAGTCGTGTGCCGGAAGCCGCGAGCGGGTGGCCCAGCGCTATAGCGCCGCCGTTGACATTCGTCTTCGCGCGATCAAGCCCAAGCTCTCGTTCGACGGCGAGGTATTGCGCAGCGAAAGCTTCATTGACTTCAACTAGGTCAATGTCTGCCAGTTTCAGTCCGGCTTTTTCAAGCGCCTTGCGCGTGGCGGGCACAGGGCCTATGCCCATGATCTCAGGCTCGACTCCCGCATAAGCCCAACTGACTATGCGACCCATTGGCTTTATGTCGCGCGCTTTGACGAACTCTTCGCCCGCGATGACGAGCGCAGCCGCGCCGTCAACTATACCTGATGCGTTTCCCGCCGTTACGAATCCATCTTTGTTGAAAGCCGGTTTAAGTTTCGCCAGAACTTCGAGCGTAGTTTCGGGGCGCATGTGATCGTCCGTGTCGAAAGCGACAACACCTTTGCGCGTCTTCACCTCTACGGGCACTATCTCTTCCGCGAAGTAGCCAGCGTCGGTCGCGCGCTTGGCCTCAGTTTGCGAGCGCAGCGCGTAACGGTCTTGCTCCTCGCGCGGTATCTCAAATTTTCTAGCAAGGTTCTCAGCCGTTCCAGCCATAGGCGTGTTGCAGTATGTGTCCAGAAGCGCGACCATCAAACTGTCTTCCAGCTTGCCCTGACCCAGAGCGAAGCCGGAGCGAGCGCCGCGAATGACATGCGGCGCTTGCGACATGGATTCCATGCCGCCCACTAGCGCCGTCTGCGCCTCATCAAGTTGAATCATCTGCGCGCCTGAGATTATTGATTGAATGCCGCTTCCGCAGAGGCGATTCACTGTAAGCGCAGGACGGTCGAAAGGAACGCCCGCTTTAAGCGCAACATGGCGCGCGCCGTAGATTGCATCGCCCGAAGTCTGAAGCGCGTTTCCTATGATCGTATGGTCAATCTCTTCGGGTGCTACGCCCGTAGCTTCGAGCGCGCCGCGCGCGGCTGTTGCGCCCAGATCAATCGCGGAAATATCTTTGAGCATGCCGACATACTCGCCCATAGCGGTTCGCTTGCCGCCAAGAATAAAAACATCGCGACTCATAATCCTTGTCTGCCTTTCTATAGATGAAATACTCTACTCTTATCCGAACAGATGAGAGTAACAAACCGCTCGTCCGAGCGTCAATTTCATAGCTAAGCGGGTAGTGGTTAAATTTCAAATTATCGCTAAGATAAATACCGAGATGAAAATCTCACGCCTGAACCACTACCGCCAAGCGATTGGAGCGTTATAAAAAATGGCTGAAGCATCAAGCAAGCTACTCATCTTCATGCGTCACGGCGAGACTCCGCTTTCAAGAGACGGCAATCGCTTCTGCGGCGACCTTGACCCGGATTTGACCCTGCACGGAAGAGAGCAGGCAGCAGAGGCGCGCGATGCTATAGAGAAAATTTCTTCTCAGATTGGCGAAGCGTGGACAAGCCCGCGACGGCGCGCAAAGGTTACAGCCCAACTCGTGCTGCCCGGTACGCAGTGGAAAGTCGTTGACGATTTGCGCGAGCTTTCATTCGGCAAGTGGGAAGGTTTGACGAAAGAAGAGGCACGCGCTCTAACGCCCGAAGCTTTCGATGCATGGGACAGGGACGCCTACCACAACGCGCCTCCTGAGGGCGAGAGCGGGCTGGACGCCACGCCTAGAATTGCGAGCGTTCTAGACGCCATCAACAGCAGTTCATCACAGACCATTCTCGTCGTCTCTCACATAACGTTTCTGCGCTGGCTCGTAGGCACAATGATGGAGATACCCGCGACAGAGATACGCAAGCGAATAGAGATGCAGACGGGAAAGGTTGGAAGCATTGAGGTGAGCGGTCGCAAAGGAAAGCTTAAGAATCTCAATCTCTGAAGCGATGCTGCGCGCGAAAGCGGTGAAGCAACTCTTCAAGAAAACCCTCGTAAGAAAAGGTCGCGGGGTCGTAAGCGGGTTTGAGCTTTGCGAGGATTGGCATCGCCACGCGCCATGCCATCCACTGGCGCGGCACGTCCGCCAGGTCCCAGCGGCGTCGCAAGAAAGTTTCTACGACTTCAATCTCACCTTCTTTGACCGAGCTTAAATCCGCCTCGAACCTGACGGGCTTAAAGGAGCGGCGCAAGGCGGCATCGCTCACGGGCGAGCTGAAGACCTGCGAGAACGTGGGCGCTTCTTCCTCGCGCTCGCGCACCACGACGGTGCCCGCCACCATGTCGCCCGTGCGCTGGTCTTTCGACGAGATGAAAACGGCGATCAGGCCGATTGAGTAGAACGGCATCGGCATGATGTCGAAGATGCGCAGGAGGTTGCGAACCGCAGCTTCCCAGAAAGTTATGGGTCTTCCGTCCTCGCGTATGACGCGAAGTTTAAGCCAGCGCTTGCCCGGCGTCTGCCCGTTCCATGCCCACTCGAAGAAGACGAAGTAGCCGTCCCAGATAAGAAAGAGCACGATGATGCCAAGCGCTATGACCCACTTCGGAGCCTCCGAGAAAGTCGTGCTTGAGAAGTTGCCGACGAATATGAAGAATATGACCATCAAAAAGATGGCGAGTATCTGAAGCATGTGATCGGCGGCGCACGCCAGAAACCGGTTGCCGATTGACGCCAACGCGAAATGCAGCGGCACGCGCTCCGGCGTCTCAATCACCAGAGTCTCTTCCGTCTCGATTGCTACGTTTGCAGCCATTTCAAAGATTTCATAACCCTTGCGGGTAGATACATTGAATCAGAGCCGACGCACTAAAGGCAGAATCCGCGCTCTTGATTTACCTTCGTCTAAAACGATCAGTGCTCCTGATTCGAGCAGCGGTTCATAGTTGCGCAACGCAGCAATAACCATCCTTGATAAATGAGCGGGTGTCACATCTTGCGTGCGAACCTGAATGACACTTGGACTTTCTGCCTGAGTCAGAGCCAGCAAAGTGCCGAAATCAAGATCATGTGTGAAAACAGTGTAACCATTTGCTCGTGCCCAATCCATTATCATCGGATCGTCAGCGCGCGGGTCTCCTATGGTTAACCAGTGAGCAGCCTCGAAGCCATTTTCGATAAGTACAGCTACCCAATCGGGCGAAAGATTCACGTCCACAAGAATCTTCATGCCTCTACCAGCGGTAATTCGACCTCTTCGGTACGCCACGCCGCGTACGCCAATGCCTCGCGCAAATCCTCTTCTTCAAGGTACGGGTAGAGTTTCAATATCTCGTCCGGCGAATACCCGGAAGCGAACAGACCGACAACCGTGCCGACCGTGACACGCAAGCCGCGAATACAAGGTTTGCCGCCCATGACCTGCGGATTTAATGTAATTCGTGTTAGCCGTTTCATGATACTGATTATAGACCACAACCATTATATGCGCCGAAGATTTATGAGAAGTCGCCGATGAGGATGAAGAATATAATCATTAGGACAATAGGTAGTATCGGAAGCAACTTCAAACTCCACGCACTCTCAAGAACTTTCGCTTGCCAACTTTAATGTCGAACGGTGGCTTATTAGGCATTAATGGAAGTATGTGATTAACTATCGTGCACCGCTCTCCATCAACATATACTCCACCCTGTTCAATAAGACGGCGTGCTTCATTCGTGGATTGCACAAGCCCCACCTCAACCAGTAAGCGAGGCAAATTCCAGTTACCAGCCGGAACACTTCGCTCTTCGACATCATCCGGCGCCTGCTTCTGCTTGAATATCAGATTGAACTCTTCTTCAGCCGCTCGCGCAGCATCTTCGGAATGAAAGTCCTTGATGATTAGCTTCGCCAGATCAACCTTCATGTCGCGCGGGTTACGTTCTCCGCTTTCGGCAGCGCGTCGCATTCGCGCAATCTCTTCCGCCGAAACATCTGTCAGCAACTCGTAGTAGCGCCACATCAGATTATCGGAGATAGACATGACCTTGCCGAACATCTCCGATGCAGGCTCGTTTATGCTTATGTAATTACCCAGACTCTTAGACATCTTCTGCACGCCGTCCGTGCCTTCAAGTAGCGGCATGGTGATGACGACCTGCGGCTCCTGCCCGTACTCGCGCTGAAGGTTTCTGCCCATCAGCAGGTTGAACTTCTGGTCTGTTCCGCCCAACTCAACATCCGAATTCAATGCCACAGAATCGTAGGCCATCACGAGCGGGTAGAGAACTTCATGAAGGGCGAGCGGGCGATTATCCGTCAATCGCTGCTGAAAATCGTCGCGCTCCAGAATCTGCCGCACCGTTACATGAGAGGCGAGCTTGACGAACCCTGCCGCGCCCAGCTTCTCCATCCAGCGCGAGTTGAAATCAATCACAGTCTTTTCCGGGTCGAGCAGCTTGAAGATTTGCGTCTTGTAAGTTTCTGCGTTCGCTTCAATCTCTTCGCGCGAGAGTTGTGGACGTGTGGCGCTCTTGCCCGACGGGTCGCCGATCATGCCCGTGAAATCGCCTACCAGAAACGTGACCGTATGGCCCAACTCCTGAAACGCGCGAAGCTTCCTAATCACGACCGTGTGGCCCAGGTGAATGTCCGGCGCGGTCGGGTCTGCGCCCAGCTTTATCTCGAGCGGCACATCTTTAACCGCAGCCCGCTCAAGTTTAGCGCGCAAATCTTCTTCACGAATAATCTCGACCGTGCCTTTGCGCAGGTAAGCGAGTTGTTCATCGATAGTCATCATGATCCGGGGTAAATAGTAAATGGTAAATGGTGAATGGACAAATCGCCTCATCCATTCATCATCTACCATTTGTTGAGATTGGCTTCAGGGCAGTTCTATTTTGTCGTAAACATCCGCGAGCGAAAGCGCGCATTGAATGGAATCAAGATTAACCACGCCTTCAAGCGAGCTTATATCCGACAAAAGCCAGCGCCCGTCCTGTTGTCTGGCGTACTGCTCGACCTTGTACTCATCCTGCGCGACCAGCAGGTATTCTGCGAGCGACTCAATCGTGCGATAGTAGCCGAACTTCTTGGTTCGATCATAGGAAGCGGTTGAGCGCGAGAGAACTTCGACCAGCACGGTTGGATTCAGCAACGTGTCAACGTGCTCATCTTCAAACTTTGGCTCGCCGCAAACAACTATCACATCCGGGTAAGTGTAAAGATTGGTCGCAGGAACCCGCACGCGCATGTCGCTAGTGTAAACTTCGCACATCCTTTTCTTTAATTGCTCTCTAAGCTCGCCGAAAATATTCCCGGCAATAAGGTTGTGCCTGCGACTCGCGCCGACCATCGCGTAAACTTCGCCAGCTATGTACTCACTCTTGTACTCGGCCTTGCGCTCAAGTGTCAGGTATTCTTCCGGGGTCAGAAAAGTTTTTGGTTGGCTTGCCATAAGTAATACCCTTCCGAAGTGAGGCTTGCGCAGAATATATCACAGAGCGCGGCTGAAGAAACGCGCTCTCGGCTTGCTTTGCTTATCCTTTGCTTTCGGTTTTTCGCTTCACACGCCGCTCTATGATCTCGTAGTCTCGGCTGACGACCAGCGCTACAGCTTCCGCATACGCCTTGTGTTCTTCCGTGAGTATGCGCGCCGAAAGAGTTTCAACCGTATCATCGTCGTGAACGGGGACGACGCGCTGTTCTATGATCGGCCCGGCATCCAGGTTTTCGTCAACGAAGTGAACCGTGCAGCCGGTAAAGAGTACGCCGTGGTCTAGCGCCTGTCGCTGCGCGTCAAGGCCGGGGAAAGCCGGGAGCAAGCTCGGATGAATGTTGAGGATGCGACCTCTGTAGGCTTCTATAAAGTCGCATGAAAGAAGTCGCATGTAACCCGCGAGGCAGATGAGATCAACTTCACGCGCTTTCAAGACTGCGATAATCTCGCGCTCGTGCTCAGTGCGCGTGCGCCCGCGCCGCTCAATTGCAATAGAAATAATCCCGTGCTCCGCCGCAAGCTGAAGACCTGCCGCATTCATCTTGTCGCTTATAACGACGGCGATCTCCGCGCCGGGGATGCGACCCTCGCGCACAGCATCGGCGAGCGCAATCATGTTAGACCCGCGACCGGAGATGAGAATGCCGAGTTTCATAAAGTTTCAAGTTTTAAGTTTCAGGGTTCAATTTAAGAGCCGAAGAACTTGAAACTTGAAACCTGAAACTTGAAACTAATTGATTGAGACCTCGCGCTCTCCTTCAACAACGCGCCCGATCTCGTAGCAGGCTTCGCCGCGCTCCTTAAAATGGGATTTGATTCTGTCTTTGTCTTCCTCAGCGCAGACGATGACCATGCCTACACCCATGTTGAATGTGCGGTACATCTCTGTGTCCGAGACGTTGCCTATCTCCTGCATCAGTTGGAAGACGTGCAGGACGGGCCATGTGTCGCGCGCGATGACGACACTCGTCCCTTCGGGCAATATGCGAGGGATGTTTTCAAGAAGACCGCCGCCGGTGATGTGTGCCAGCCCTTTGATTACGCCCGAATCTAACAGGCCGTCGAGCGCATGCAGGTAGCTCACGTGTGGTTGGAGGAGCGCTGCGCCGATTGTTGAATTGAGCGCATCCAGATGCGTGTTTGCGTCATAACCCGCGACTTCAAAAAAGAGCTTTCGCGCGAGCGAGTAACCATTCGTATGCAGACCTACGGAAGGCAGAGCGAGCACAGTGTCGCCCGCGCATATTTTCTTCCCGTCAACTATCTTCTCACGATCAACAATGCCGACGATGAAGCCCGCAACGTCGTACTCGCCTTCCACATAGAAGCCGGGCATCTCGGCGGTCTCGCCGCCGAGCAGAACCGAGTTGTTCTCAAGACACCCTTGCGCAATGCCTTCTACAATTGAAGCGACCACTTCGGGCGCTAGTTTTCCGGTAGCGATGTAATCCAGAAAGAAGAGCGGGCGCGCCCCCTGAACAAGAATGTCGTTGACGCAATGATTAACGAGATCGCGCCCGATTGTGTTATGCGTGTTCGTAAGGAAAGCCACTTTGAGCTTCGTGCCAACGCCGTCAGCCGAAGCGACCAGAACAGGCGAGATGCTGTCAGGAAACGCCGCATCAAACATCCCGCCGAAGCTTCCAATCTCGGAGAGGGTGCGCGCATTGAACGTTGTGCGCGCCAACTCCTTTATCTTCGCCGTCGCAACATTCGCCGCATCAATATCAACGCCCGCATCTCTGTAAGCAATGGGATTCATAAGAAAGTGATGAGTGATAAGTGATGAGTGATAAGAGGGTGAATAGTAGATGAAAGAAATGCTTTTTCTATTCACGATTTACGATTTACGATTCACAGCTTTTCTCTTATCACTTATCACTTATCACCGCCTCTTCTGTCTTGTTTGTCTTGGTGGCGGGCCGAATTCGCCGTAGGCTATGAAGCCTGAGCGTGTTGAATCGTCCTTGCGTCCTTCGCGCCCTGTGAAAACGTCCGTCTTTGCATCGTGCGCAGCCTTGATTTCGTAGCCCTTGCCTTTCGTCGTTATGATTATCTCGCCCTGCAAGTCCGTGCGAAAGACCTTGACGCCCGCAGCCTTCAGACGATCTAACACGGCCTGCGCAGGGTGGCCGTAGACATTGAACTCGCCGTCCGAGATGATTGCGATTTCCGGCTTCACACGTTTGAGAAAATCTTCGCTCGTAGCGTACTTCGAGCCGTGATGCGCGACCTTCAGAATTTTTGCAGAGAGGTCTATATCGCGGCTGAGCAGCCGGTCTTCCGTGATTGATTCCGCGTCGCCAGTCAAAAGCATTGAAAAGTCGCCGTAATCAAGGCGCATCACCACGGAGTTCGCATTCGGCTCGTTGCCGCCAGAGCGCAATAGCTGGTCGCGCGTGAACGCTGGCTGTACGGGAGCGAGCACAGAGAGGCGCGCGCCTCCCCCCAGATCGTAATGCTGGTCGGGTTCGGCCTTTACATACTGCGCGCCGCTCTGCTGCACTGCGTTCAAAAAATCTTGATAAGCTTTCGTTGAAGGCAGCAACGCCGTGCTGCCCGATTGTTGCTGCTTCTTTGGCGGCGCGCGTCTTCGGCTCGCTGCGGCTTCCGCCTGTGGCATGTCTGGCGGCGGGATGCCGCTGTCAATAACCATCATGACTTTCACGCCGCCGTTGAAAATTTCGGGCGCGCCACCTATATGGTCCGGGTGCGAGTGGGTTGTAATCAGGTAATCGATCTGCTGAATGTTGTTGGCCTGAAGCGCCGCGAGCACAACTTTGCCCTTGCCCACGTCGCCCGTGTCAACGAGAGCGATCTTGCCTCCGGGCGAGATTATAAGAATCGCATCGCCCTGGCCTACGTCCAGCACGTGCACCTGAAGCTCGCCGCCCGAAGCAGGCGGAGGCTTCTTCTGCCACCACGGCAGAACAAATTTCCAGCCGAGCGCCGCAAGCACGCCCATGAACAGCACGAACACGACGAGCGCGCACCCGCACCCGCGCCTACCTTGAGCCACGATGATTTCCCCTGCGATAAATAGAGTTGTAAATAATTGAAGACTTTAACTGCTTCTTAATTTCGGCTCTCATCTGCTCTCTGTCACTCAGCTTATAGTTTCTGTCATAAAAAGACCAACCTTCTGTTTCACGACCGGAATAAATGTATTTCAACAGGACTTGAATGACAGCGGAGAAAATCTTTTCCCTGACGAAGCTTTCATCAGCCGGAAGCGTTTGGCCGTTCAGTTTTTTCACTTCCTCTATGTCCTGCTCAATTCCCCGTAGGACATATTCCGCAAATCGCGCGTTGGCAGGGCGATATTCTCTGGCGCGCTCGTCATAAGCAAAAACGACTGTGGGAAATCTAGAAACGGCGTGAGACATATGGAAGTAGTCAAAGGCCATTTCCGATTGTGTGAACTCGTATCTCCCGTCGTGGTCTATGTCCACAAGATTTAACTCATAGCCTACTTCATCTATTCCGTAACGAGTCCCGTCGAATAAGAGGCGGAAATCCGTAGACAGATTGTAGATTTTATAAATCCAGCAACAGTGAGCGCCGCCCGTATACTGCTCAACAATTAACTGTTTATTATCACCTCCAAGAAAAGAGAAAAGCCCTATGCGAGTCGAGTCTTCCAGAAACCACCCATTTCTGAGAATAGCTAATACCCTTCTTCCTTTCTTAATCGTCGCCGTTGAATAGCGCGTGCGCGGGTTGAAGTGTCTTGTCGCCTCGTAGCCTTGATAATCGAGCATGTCGCCCTTGATGAAAACGTCATCCAGCGACTGTGCCGCAACCGGCAGCGCGAAGAGAAGATTTAGAAGGAGTGCGAATGGAAAAAGGCGAAGCTTCATCTTCACGTTTCAGACAGTAAATTTTTAATCAGACGGCACGGCCTCATGTTCGCGTGCGAACATGGTTTCGGCTTCGCGCGTGATGCGCGTTGGATAATGGCCTGTCCAGCAGGCGGCGCAGGACGAATCGGGGTCAATGCCTGTGGCCGCCAGCATTCCTTCGAGCGATAGATAGCCCAGCGAATCAGCGCCTATGAATTTGCAAATCTCCTCCACACTCATCTGCGCGCCGATTAAATCCGCTTTGTTCGGAGTGTCCACGCCGTAGAAGCACGGGCTTACTGTCGGCGGGCAACTGATTCGCATGTGAACTTCCGTCGCGCCGGCCTCTCTCACCATACGCACGATTTTTTGTGAAGTCGTGCCGCGCACTATGGAGTCGTCAATCAAGACGACGCGGCGACCGTCCATCAAATGGCGCACGGCGTTTAATTTGATTCGCACCCCGAAACTTCTGATTGATTGCTTCGGCTCAATGAATGTGCGATGAACGTAATGATTGCGAACCAGTCCGTGACGAAAACTTATTCCGCTTTGCGCCGCATAGCCCACGCTTGCAACGACGCCGGAGTCTGGAACTGGAACTACTATGTCCGCGTCTGCTGGGTGCTCAATCGCCAGCCGCTTTCCCATCTTGTGACGCGATTCGTTGACCGAGCGTCCGAAGATCAGAGAATCCGGGCGCGCGAAATAGACATGCTCGAAGATGCAGACGGAATGTTTTTGGGGCGGAAACGGGTGCGATGAATGAAGCCCGTCGCGGTCAATCACTATCACTTCGCCCGGCTCAACGTCGCGCTCGTATCGTGCTTCGATTAAATCGAACGCGCAGGTTTCGGAAGCTATCACCCATGCATCATTCAGCCTTCCCAAAGCCAGTGGGCGAAAGCCGCGCGGGTCGCGCACGGCTATCAAGTATTCGGGCGTCAGGAAGAGCATGGAGAACGCGCCTTCAGTCTCGCGCAGGACTTCCGGGATTGCTTCTATGATGGAGTCAGCTTTGGATCGCGCTATGCCGTGCAGCACTACCTCTGTGTCCGAGGTGGACGAGAAAATTGCTCCGTCGCGCTCAAGCCTCTTTCGTTCCTCGGTTGCGAACGGGAGATTGCCGTTGTGGCAGATGGCGACCTGTCCGTGCTGGCACGCTACCAGGAAAGGCTGCGCCTCGCGTATGGAAACTTCCCCGGCGGTCGAATATCGCACGTGGCCTATGGCGCTCTCGCCCGTCAGACGATTCAAGCGCGCTTCGTCGAACACGTCCGGCACAAGACCCATAGCCCGCTCAGAGCGAAGCTCATGGCCGTTTGAAGTCACGATGCCGCAGGATTCCTGCCCGCGATGCTGAAGCGCGTAGAGGCCAAGATAGGTAAGGCGAGCCGCATCCGCATGGCCGTAGATGCCGAAGACGCCGCACTCGTCACGAAATTTATCAGATTGAATATTGCTCACCCGGCTTGCTCCGAAATTATTCTGTTAACATTCTAAACTATCAACTTAAACTTTGCGCTCTTTCTTTGCGACTTGGCGTCTTTGCGCGAAATATACCTCACGCAAAGACGCTAAGAAGAACGCAAAGGTGGTTTAGCTCTAAATTGCGGCCTGATACGCCGTCTCTCTCAAAGCTTCAAACATGCGCGCGAGCTTTTCGTCGTCAAGTTGGCCGTTGGTGCGAACGCCGCTGCAAACGTCAAGGCCGAAGGGACGAACCTGTTCAATTGCTTCACGAACATTTTCAGCCTTGAGACCTCCCGCCAGGAAGACTGGTACAGATACGCGCTCGACAATTTTGTGGCTCAATCGCCAGTCGTGCGTGCGACCCGTTCCGCCCAGTTCTTTAACGGGAAGCTTCTGGTTGCCGGAATCAAGAAGAATTGCGTCAACGTGCTCAGCGACCTCTATGGCTTCTTTAATAGATTCCTCGCCAGCGACGTGTATGACCTGCACGATCTTTATGCCGGGCAATCTCGCACGAATCTCCCTGTAGCTCCCGCTCTCAAGACGGTCGCAGATTTGAATGGTGTTCGTGCCGCAACGCCTCTGCTGCTCTACGATTGATTGCGCGTCCTGCTTGCAGGTCAGAAGGAAAGTTGCGACCGACGGAGGCGCGGCGCGTGCAATCTCTTTAATTAGATTTTCGGGGATGACGCCGGGGCCGCTGGGCATCTCGGATACAAGGCCGAGCGCCGACGCGCCGTGATTTATCGCAGACCATGCCTCTTCAACGCTGCCTATGCAGCAAATCTTTACGCGCGGGATTGAGGTATGCTGCATGACTTTCTTTTCAAGCGATAGCGCGCAGGAATTCTCGTCCGTGCCGTAATCGTATTCTACAACATCAACAGCGAATGACTTAAACGCTCGACCGGCGTTTCATCAAACGGGCGGTCTTCCGCTATCATGTGTGCAAAACTTCAAAGGGGCGTTGATGGGACAAATGAGCAGTGTGAAAGTTTACGGCGCGGACTGGTGCGAGGATACGCGAATCGCGCGCGAGCATCTGGAAAGTCTGGGCGTAGATTACGAATACATAAACGTGGAAGAGGACGAAGAAGCATCGCGCTGGGTCAGGGAGCAGAACGAAGGCCGCGAGCGAAAGCCGACCATCAAAGTTGGCGGTCAAGTGCTTTCGACTCCGAGCGCGGAAGAGCTTGACGACGCGCTGCGCTCAAACGGAGTGTTGAGTTTATGAGAAGAGCACAAAAATTTCTGTTCTTAACGGTTGCACTCTCACTCGTAGTCGCAGGCTTGAGTGTGTCGCGCGCTCGGACGATGCGCCCCGAAACGCCGGGCACGCAGAACAACAGAGATGCCAGCACGCTGTTTAAGAAGAATTGCGCGACGTGTCACGGCCAGGACGGACGCGCGAAAACTGTCAAGGCGAAGTTCAATCATGCGCGCGACCTGACCGATGCAGCATGGCAGCGCGAGGTGACGGACGAGCGCATCTTCAACTCTATAACGAATGGTAAGGGCAAGATGCCGTCGTTCGGAAGAAAGCTTTCTGAAGCTGAGATTAACTCGCTGGTTCATTTCGTTCGTCAGTTGAGCAGGTGAGGAGCGGCGCACTTGAATCAATCACTAGCCGCTCTTTACGTTAAGAGCAAGCAAGGGAGGCTTCGGACAATTCCCGCGAAAAAAGTAGAGAGTCCTGCTTACCATCTGGCTGCACTGTGCTTGCGCGTTACTCTCGTCTTCGCGCTTATAGCTGTCGGCTGGAATATTTATCGCAAGCTGCCCGGTGGCGAGGCTACGGGGCTGAATCGCGCGAACCCAAGCCAGACCGCGCTCGTGGTAGCGTTGCACGCTTCGCCCGAAGACATGCGCGCGGCCAATGAGCTTCCCCTGAAGCTCTACCCTGTGGACATAACAGCCGTGCGGCGCGAATATTTTATGGAGCATCGCGCGGGCGTGCGCTTCGAGGACTTTTTGACGCAGCGCATGAACGGCCAGTCGCCCGTCATTGCAAAACTGGACGAGCACGCTCAGGCATCTGTCACAGTCGCGCCCGGCACATGGTGGATTTACGCTACGATGCGCGGCGCACAGAATGAAGAGATCGAATGGCGATTGAGAGTCAACGTCGCAGGCCAACGCCAACGAGTCGAACTCACGCGCGAGAACGCTTACATGAGAACGAAAAGGTTTTAAGAACAGAGGTTAGAGGTTAGAGGTCAGAGGTCAGCGAAAAGCTTTTACTAACTTCTGACCTCTGACCTCTAACCTCTAGCCTCTTCCCTTTATGCTTGCACTGCGTTACGAAAATAATGAGTTGGCGGTGCGCGAGGTTGAAAGGCCGTGCGCGGGTGAAGAGGCGCTTGTGCGCGTGCTGCTTTCGGGGATTTGCAATACTGATGTCGAGATTGTGCGGGGCTATGCCGGATTCGAGGGGACTATAGGGCATGAGTTCGTGGGTGTGGTTGAAGAAGCGCCGGAAGCTTCACATCTTAAGGGCAAGCGAGTTGTCGGCGAGATAAACGCTGGCTGCGGTCGTTGCGAGTTGTGCATGAAGGGCGATGCGCGCCACTGCGCCGGGAGAACCGTGCTGGGCATAGTCGGGCGCGATGGCGCGCACGCGGAAATGCTGCGGCTGCCGGTCGTTAATCTGCTGCCAGTGCCGGATGAAATCCCGGACGAGCGCGCCGTCTTCACAGAGCCTCTGGCGGCAGCATGGGGAATCACGGAGCGCGTGGAGTTGACGACGGAGACGCGCGTCGCCGTCATAGGCGATGGGAAACTCGGCCTACTTTGCGCGCAGGCGCTTCGTTTGACGGGAGCGCCCGTCACGCTCGTCGGAAAGCACGAGGAGAAGATGCGCGTGGCCGCCCGGCGCGGCGTAGAGACTGAGAAAGTTGAAGAGGCTGAGAGGCGCGCCCGAAAGTTTGATGTCGTCGTCGAAGCCTCGGGCGCGGAGTCTGGCTTTGCGCTCGCGCTCGAGCTTCTGCGCCCGCGCGGCACGCTCGTTCTGAAATCAACTTTTCACGGCGAGACAAGAATGAACTCAGCCCGCATAGTAGTTGACGAGATCAGCGTCGTAGGCTCGCGCTGCGGTCGCTTCGCCCCTGCGCTTGAGCTTCTTAAAAATAGTTCGGTTGACGTTGAGAGCTTAATCAGCGAACAGTACACGCTCTCTGAAGGCGCGAGCGCCATGCAACGCGCAACCGAGCGCGGAATACTCAAAGTCCTCTTAAAGCCGTGATAAGTGATGAGTGATAAGTGATAAGAAAGAGCAAGAGGCTTTCTCTTATCACTTATCACTTATCACTATTCTTCCCATGCGTCTAAAGTCCAATCTCGCTGCCGATGGTGCGCTCGTCGTGGTGACGTTGATCTGGGGTTCTACGTTCGTCATGGCGAAGGAGGTGCTGGCGCACTGGCCTCCGCTGGCTTATACGGGTGTGCGATTCGTTGTTGCGAGTCTGGCTTTGATTCTGCTCTTTCCAAAACAGTTTGCGGCGGCGCGTGCTAGAGAGTGGAAGATGGGGGGCATCCTGGGCGCGCTGATGATCGGCGGATTCACTGTGCAGGCTGTGGGGCAGATTTACACCACGCCGTCGAAATCCGCTTTCATCACGGGGCTGACGACGCCGCTCGTGCCCTTTGTAGCGCTGGCGCTTCTGCGCGTGCGTCCCAGCTTTGAAAATCTTGTAGGCGTTCTCTTCGCAAGCGTCGGCGGAATTCTGATACTGATGCCGCGTGAGGCCAGCATCAATCGCGGCGATTTCATT
>DATHJK010000486.1:0-14916 GCA_035316225.1 Pyrinomonadaceae bacterium | reverse complement strand
AGGGGAGGTTCAGTATGGTTTTCGGACTTAACTCGATCAAACGTCTGGCTGTCACGCTCATGGTAGGCGCGGCAATCCTGCTGGGCACGACAACGGGCGCGAGCGCGCAGTTTCGTCGCAACCGTCCTCAAGGCAGAGCTTACGGTTACTACTCGCGCAATGAGCGACGAGCTTACAAGAATTACCGCAGGGACTTGAGGCGCTCTCTAAGGGAGCACCAAAGTGGGGAGCGAGAAGCTTTCAGGTATCGTATGCGCCATGAGCATGACGATTACGGCAACAACGGCCAGTGGCGTAACGAGCGGCATGGAGAGCGCGTGGCTTTGAGAGAGCACCAGCGCGCAGAGCGTGAGCAGTTCAGACAAGTTCTGAGAAATAACCGCAGACGCCATTAATAGATTCGCACTTACACTCTCCCCGGAATCTGTCGAAAGATAAAGGGATACGTAATTGATATGTTATCAACCACGTATCCCTTTTCTTCTTGTTATGAATAGAGCTATTACTGCGGGCGTCTTCTTGTTCTGGCCGCTCCGTTCTGATTCTCTTCGCCAGCGCCCTCTGTGAATCCGCCTACGAAATCAATCACGCACTTAGCGCCGAAGGAAGTTTGAGTTCCGACTGCGACGCCTGCGGTTGTGTATCCGGGGTTGAAGATATTCATGCGGTGGCCGCGTCCAGGCACTCCGTCATCAATCAAGAGATTGATGACCATAGCCCGCGCAGTGTCCACATCGTAGACGATGGTTTCGCCTATGGAACTCATCCAGCGACCGAAGCGCTCTACGCGCTGTTCCGGCATTGAGCCATCGCTGCCGCGATGACCGGTGATGCCGCTCGTGCTCAAATCTCTAGCATGATCCAGCGCCGCAAGGTGCAGACCTTTGGCAGATTGCAGCGGTTGTATCGGACTGGCGCTGCGCAGGAAATTAACGCATTCGTCAAGAGCAGCCAGGCCGTCCCATGTTGTTATGGATTGTCTGCCCGGTCGCGTGAATTGCTTGCCGCTGTAATATTTTCTCCACTCATCCACAATAGCAGCGTACTGCTGCGGATGCGTGCGCGCCATGTTCAGTTCGTTCATCACCTCTCTCTCCAATGGCGAGAGATATTCCTGGCCCGGCGCTACGTTGATGGTTTGCGGTGCCGCTGGTGCCGCGTTCTGAGTCGCAGGTTTCTGAGCGGCTGGCGCGGCTGTGCTGTTAGAAGTTGTGGAACGAGTTTTGGTGCGAGTCTGCGCCGACACTATCTGGGATGAAGCAACGGCGAGAAGCAGAATCAGAAGGGAAAGCGTCTGGGGGATAATTCTGTATTTCATAATCTCTGGGGGTCTCCGTGATTAAAGCTCAACTCTTTAGCGTAGCTGAAATGTTTACGATGTAGATTCGGTGCTGGCCTGTTCAGAGAAGTAGTCTGAGTGCGAGGCTTCGGTCCGGGGGACCAGCCCTCTCTAATCTGCGATGGCAAAGAAAATATGCCGAATCGAGATTCCCGTCAAGGCGTCGGGAGAAGAGAACAACAGTAGAAAGGTAGAGTGAAGTTCAATTGAGTGTAAGGAGTGGGGCAGTTCACCACCGCAGACACAGAGGAAGCACAGAGAGTTGAATGTCTATGTGTAATCTCTGTGAACTCTGTGTCTGCGGTGGTGAGTCTTGCTTTCTATACACTCAACTGTAATTCGCTCTAGAAGGAAAAAAGTTGGCGGGAAACCAAATTCAATGAAAATGCTTTTCAGTAGTGGGCTACTTTGAAAACATGATGCCGATAAGCACTGGCTCTTAATCTCAAACCATGACGTTACTTGCTGTTTTCCTGACTTTGCTACCCCGAACGGTGCTGACTTTTTCCATCAGAGGATGCGCTCCGATTGTGCGCTTGCTTCTGCAAGGTTCGCTATGGCTGTTATCAGTTCGTTGGACTCTATGGGCTTGGGCACGAACATGTTGAATCCCGCAGACAATGCTCGCGCGCGATCCTCTACCCTCACATACGCGGTCAATGCAATGGCCGGAGTCTGCTTTCCGTTGGCGGCCTCCATCGCTCGCACTCTGGCGATGAGCGAGCACCCGTCTTCATCCGGCATTGCCAGATCGGACACAAGCACGTCCGGCTTGTACCACTCTAATGCTTCAATCGCTTCTGATGCCGAAGCCGCCGCGTGTACTGTAGCTTTATATTCCGCCAACATAGCTGTGAGCACTTGAATAGTATCCCGGTCGTCGTCAACCAGCAGCACACGCACGCCGTCGAGCGAAGGCAAAGAGTTCAGGTTGTTGTCTCCATCGGGATGCAAGCTCTTTGTCTCTCTTCTGCGACTTCGCGCTCGCCCGCGATCAGGAGCCAGAGGAAGCTTGATTGTGAATATACAGCCGTGCCCTTCTCCTAGACTGTCTGCGTTGACGGTGCCGCCGTGAAGCTCGACCAGATGGCGCACAATCGCCAGCCCCAGACCAAGCCCGCCATGACGGCGTGTAATTGTGCCGTCGGCCTGGCGGAACCGGTCGAAGATAAAGGGCAGAAATTGCGGGCTGATGCCGCAGCCCGTATCGCTCACTCTGATCTGTGCGCTTGAGCCTGTGCGCTCCAATCGCACGCTCACGCGCCCGCCCGCAGGCGTAAACTTGATTGCGTTCGATATAAGATTCCAGACGACCTGCTGCAAGCGGCTGGAATCGCCGGAGACGTGACGAGCGGAAGGCGATAGCGTCACTTCCAGTTGAATGCCTTTTGAATCAGCCGCCAACTGAACGGAATCAATTGCCGCGTTGATGACCGCTGCCAGATCAACCGCAGCGACATTCAATCGCAGCTTGCCCGTAATCACGCGCGACACGTCCAGTATATCTTCTACAAGTTGAGCCTGAGTGCTTGCGTTGCGCTCGATGGTCTCTAATGCGCGCGCCGCCGTTGCTTCGTCCAGTCTCCCCTGTCGAAGCATGTGAGACCATCCCATTATCGCTGTGAGCGGCGTGCGCAACTCGTGCGACACCGTTGCAAGAAATTCGTCCTTCATGCGGTTGGCGCTCTCGGCCTCGGCGCGCGCCATCTGCTCACGCAGCAGTAACTGTTCGCGCTCTTCCAACTCCTGCTGCGCAAGATGATGAAGCCGCGCGTTCTCTATAGTGTCGGCAGCCATGCGCGCGTAAAGGTCCATCAAGCGTGTTTCGCGCTCGGACGGGCGGCGCGGCTGGCGGAAGTGAACCGATAGCACGCCGATGATATTGCCATTGCGCGTGATAAGCGGAGTGCTGTGACACGAGCGAAAGCCCGCGAGCCGTGCGGCCTCTCTGTAGGGAGCAAAGACAGGATCAACTTCAGTATCTTCGACCACGACGCGCTGGCGCTGCTCGTAGCATGTACCGCAAGCGCCCCCGCCGGGCGGCACCCACTCTACAATTTTTAGAAACTCTTCATCGAATCCGCTCTGGACTTTGACATTGAGACCGTCGCCTGCGGGAGCGCACAACGACAGCAGCCCCATGTCTGTGCCCTGCACATCCATCGCCGCGCGCAACACCTCTTTGAGAACCGATTCGATGTCGAGCGTGCTTGTAAGGACTGCGCTCATCTCGTGAAGACGGCGCAGGTCGGCAACTTGAAGCTCCAACTCGTCTTTCACAGCCTGTAGCGACCTTGCCTTCTGTTGCAGCGCAGTGATGACGCGCAGGCGGTCATCCGGGCTATTCAGCGCGATGTAGCTCTCTGTAGGAATGACGCGGGAGTGAGTTGTGCAAACGTGTTTGAGAGGCTCTGCAAACGCTTCGCCTCCGAATCCGTTCATGGGATAAGCGCAGAAGAGCGAGAAGTGATGAATCTCGCGCAGAGCGTTCCAGAGTTCTTCCAGGTGCAGAGTCGTACTGTAATTCTCCTCTGCCCAGAGAAGCGCGACCATCTCTCCGAAAACGCGCACGCGACGATGGCTCTCAGCCGCTCGCGCTACGATGCTTCCAACGACTTCTGTGAAGCGGCCCGGCTCGATTGATCCGTCAACCATCAGCTTCGACAGAGTTTCAGACGCATCCAGCGAAAGATATTGGCCGCGCATGCGTGCAGCCGTCATATCCAGCGCCGCTGTCTTCAACTGTTCTTCCAGACTCTCCCGGTGCTCTTTCGTCGCCACGACGATGCAGGCATCGCCCTCGCTCAACCCCACGCCGATGAAGTCACTCAGCGAATCTATGAGAAACCTGTCCGTCTCGTAGAATTGTACGAAATGCTCGGACTCGGCAATCTCGCTCAAATCCAGGCTCGGAGCTAACTCCATCACGGCGATGTCGCCGCCGCGTTGAATCATTTCATTAAAAGAGTTGATATCGTTTATTGCTTTAACCAAGGAAAGCCTCCGTAGCGAGCGGGAATCAGCATACATTCACTCGATACCGATAAATTGCGTAGCTATCTTCAGACGCAGTTGATTAATAACTGTGATAGAGGCGCTAACGTTGCAGGGGATTGCCGTCACTCTGGATTCGCAAAAATTATTATTGACGCGCCGAACATTCAAGACCGGCCAGCTACATTTACACATGGGGAGGGGGCACGCGGCCTATATTAACTCTATTCAGATGAGAAATCCATAGCAGGTAGAGCAGGGAAATGAAGAATGAAAAGAGTAAGGGGAAATAATACTCAACCGATTAATATATCTTCCTCTTTCCCTTTCCCCTTTTTCGCAACTTTATTTATCTCTATTTTTCGCGTTCAATTACAAAGCGGTATAGAATTTCCAGAACTACAGGAGGTCGCATGGCGAAAGAGATAAAGGTGGTCGGTCTGGGGGGAAGCCTTGCCGCTCAATCCAACAGTCTGGCTGCGTTGAAGATTGCGCTTGAAGGCGCGGCAGAAGCTGGCGCTCGGACGGAACTGCTGGATGTGCGCGAGTTGAATCTTCCTATGTATGCGCCGGATTTTGGCGAAGCGCCGGAGATGGTCGAGCGTATGTGCCAGGCAGTTTACGAGGCGGACGGATTGCTGTGGAGCAGCCCTCTTTATCACGGCACTATCAGCGGCTCTTTCAAGAACGCACTTGACTGGCTGCAACTGTTAAGCAGCAGAGAGCCTGCTTATCTGACGGATAAAGTCGTTGGTCTAATCAGCACTGCCGGAGGCACTCAAGGATTGCAGGCGGTAAATACTATGGAGTTCGTCGTGCGCGCTTTGAGAGGCTGGGCTGTTCCGCTTGTGATTCCTATCCCGCAGGCGTGGCGCGTCTTCGACAAAGAAGGGCACACGCACGACGCCAAGATAGCCGAGCAACTGCACGCGCTCGGCCACGAAGTAACACGAGCCGCTCGCCAGTTCGCATCACATGTAATTACAACACCTGAAGCCGCACGCGCAGAGGCAGAGCTACAGCCTATAAGCGAAAAAGAGGCCGGAGCTTGAACCTGAAGCGAGTTTGTTAAGCTGCTTCTAATGAATCGCCCGGACGACACAAGAGCACGCCAATCAGGATAGTCCATACGGATTGCGCAAAGATGAAAAGGGCAAAGCCGTGCACGTCAAGGCGAAGATGACCGGAGAGGATGCCTGCGAGACCAACTAATCCTACGAAGCAACCGACGAGTCCGGCAGCGCGCGCAAAGCTACCGATTCTTAGTATGGAGACAGACCAGAAGACTATCGCCAGTGATGAAGCTACGACGAATACCTTTGCGAACCCTTGATTCAGAAGGCCGTTGTGGTGGAAGACCGCATCTAAAACTTGCTGCGTTGAATCATCTGCGGTCAACATTTGTCGTGTTAGTACGGGGGCAACCAGCCCGCTGAATACTGCGGCGCACATGGCGGCCACAGCGCCAAACCCGTAGGCAACGAGCGCCGCAGGGACAAGCGCATGATCCCAGCCGAGCCGTTTGGAAAGACCCAGAAATCCGAAGAATAGGACGGGAATGCTTGCGAGCGCGAGCGAATGAGTGACGACCGCGATCATCTCGTTTCGACGAGCAAGCTGGTCGGCCTGTGCCAGCAGGTCATGCCCCGTAGGATGAAAAAGCATTGTCACGACCATTCCCAGCGAGCCAAAGATGAGCGCGATTCCATAGATTGACGAACGCTTCATTAAGAATGTCCTTTCAGCTAAATGATGCTCTTAGCAATTACCGTCAGCTTCAGTTGCTCTTCGCCGCGCCTGACGCCCAGCGTCCATTTCGACGCGGTTGCCGACCTGAACATCTCTCGTAACTGCTGTAGAGTGAATCTGGACGCAGGCAATCCATCAACGGTCTCGATGATGTCGTTCACCTTGATGCCTGCCGTTTCCGAGGATGAGCCTGCCATTACTCCTACAACTTTGAAACTTCGCAAGTCCGTCCCCTGCGCATGGATTTGCAGCCCCGTCTTATCCGCCTCAAACGGCTTTGAAATCTCATCACTTGCCTCAAGAATCATACGTTGATGAGGATAGTCGAACGTTACGCGAAATCTGCGCAGCAAATCGGCACCTATAAGGATGTCGTTGTCTGCTCCCTGACCTGACAATCCTCCGGCAGTATCCTGCATGGAGATGATAGGTCTTGCCAGATTGACTGAGCCTAGCTTCACAGAGTCTGGCCGGAAAAACCGGAACCGTCAGTGCCGATTCCTGTTCTCTCACATTACATAGCCAGCGAGATAATAGCCCTGCTGAAATGGTGGCTGGACCACAACATGCCATATACACCGGAGCGTATGGACGAGATATTCCACAACCTCATCACACCCGGCTTCCGATCTGCATTGGTGAGCATCGAAGTAGATGCCAAATAAGAAAAAGGGAACGCCCGAATCCTGTTTCCGGGTAGCGACTCAGTTTGAAATTTTCATGCTGTATTATCGAAGCGATAATTTGAATTTGACCTGCTGATTATTTCCGGGCGGTGTTGTTGGAACGGAAGTTTTGAGCTATGCTGCCACTCCTCCTCTGTCATTCGGAATTGCCGTACCGCCAAGTGCCTTCTGTCTCAATTTGAAAGGAGAACAGCCATGAACCCTATCTACGAAAGGCGAAGAGTAAAAGTCTTCGCGGTGATAATGATTTTGCTTCTTTCCAGCGTCGCGTTGCCACAGACGCGCATACGATTTGGACGTGGACGCACGTCGGCAGTAGTAAGAGGCACAGTTTTTGGGGGAAGCTCCCATCCCTACCTGCTTCGCGCCATGGCCGGGCAGACAATGAGCGTCCATCTTGCTTCGCGCGGTGATGCCAGATTTGAGATATATGCTTACAGAGGGCAGACGCTCGCGGAAAACACGACTGATTGGGAAGGTATGTTGCCTGTTACGAACGATTATGTCATTAACGTCTCGACAACAGGCAGGAGCGCTTCCTATACGCTTGAAGTGACAATCCGATGAGACGGCTTGAGCATTCGGCTTACTGTGTTAAAGAGGTTAGCGGGCGGAATGTAATATGAACTCTCGTTAACGGCGACGGGGCGCGCGTTACGCATCTCTTGAAGATATGTTTCGAGTGAGGTCATAGCATGGAGCCTCAGCCTAGAATGTCGGAGACGGCTACGCTGAGGTCGCTGATTGTGTGAGATTGCGCTTGGTCGCCGCGCTTGAAAATTCTGTTTGTCTGATATGTGCCGTTTGATGGAGTTGCGAATAGCTCGACCTGCTCTTCTGGAAGATTGACGAGCCAGACTTCCTCTATCCCGGCCTTAGCGTAAAGCGGTATCTTGTAGGAACGATCACTTTCCACAGTCGAATCGGCAACTTCGATTATGAGCATCATGTTGGCGGGCGTCGGGTGCGCGTGGCGATAGAAATCGTCGCGCCAGCGTAGTAGCGCAACGTCAGGCTGCGGCTCTGAGAAATCGTTAAGCTTTATGGGGTCTTGCGTGCTGACTATCAACTCGCCATTGAAGAGGTGGTTGAGTCGCGCGCTGAGAAACTTAACGCAGGCAGCGTGAGCGCTTCCGGTGGGGGACATTTTGTAAACCTCTCCTTCGAGCAGTTCAAGGCGGTCATCCGGGTGAAAGATGCCCGCCTCGCCCATGCGCTCGTACTCGTCAACCGTAAGCAAGCGTTTCGCTAGTTGCCGCGACATATCTTCGTCTCGCTTCCTTATTCTTCCTCTTCCGCTCCTCTGATTCTGCCTTCTGCGCGCGCCTGCTCGACTATCTTCTGCGAAATCTGATGAGGCACCTGATCGTAGTGAGAGAACTGCATGTGGTATGAGCCGCGCGCGGCTGTGATGGAATTCAGGCGCGATTGATAATCAAGCATCTCGGCCATAGGGACTTGCGCCTTGATGACCTGCTGGTTGCCGCTCATCTCCATGCCCTGCACGCGGCCACGGCGCGAGTTCAAATCGCCCATGATGTCGCCGCTGAATTCCTGCGGCGTGAACACTTCGACATCCATGATGGGTTCAAGAAGAGTGGGCTTGACCTTCTCCATCGCGGCGCGAAAAGCCTTGCGGCCTGCCGCACGGAAGCTGTGCTCGTCCGAATCAACAGAATGGTATGAGCCGTCAATCAACTCGACTTTGAAATCAACGAGCGGGTAGCCTGCGATTGCGCCGTTCTGCGCGGCCTCTATGATTCCTTTCTCAATGGCGGGGCGAAACTGTTGTGGAACCGAGCCGCCGAAAATCTTATCTTCAAATTTGAAGCCTTCGCCGCGCGGCAGAGGCTCGAAC
This sequence comes from Pyrinomonadaceae bacterium, assembly GCA_035316225.1. Lineage (GTDB taxonomy): Bacteria > Acidobacteriota > Blastocatellia > Pyrinomonadales > Pyrinomonadaceae > 3-1-20CM-3-53-8. Next base: position 6,290 of record DATHJK010000486.1, on the reverse strand, counting down.
ACGACTTTGCAATCGCCGAACTGTCCGCGCCCGCCCGTCTGCTTCTTGTGACGACCCTGAACTTCTGCGCGCATCGTTATGGTCTCTTTGTAAGGAACTTTCGGAGGATGAAGCGCGACCTCTACGCCGTAGCGCTTGCGAAGTTTGTCAATCACTGTCTCCACGTGAAGTTGACCGGAGCCTGCGAGCAGGAACTCTTTTGTCTGAGCGTCGCGGTGAAAATCGAGCGCCAGGTCTTCCTCTAAAATCTTGTGAAGCGCGGAGCTTATTTTCTCTTCATCCTGACGAGATTTCGGCTCGATTGCGAAAGCTATGGCGGCTTCCGGGTACTGCACGCCGTCGAAAACCACCGGTGCGCTCTTGTCGCAAAGTGTGTCGCCCGTCTGAGTCTCCTTCAGTTTCACGCAGGCAATGATGTCGCCCGCGTGTGCTTCCGCGACCTTTTCCAGTTGCTTGCCCTGCACGGTGTGAAGCGCGCCCAATCGCTCCTGCGTGCCGCGCGAGCAGTTGTAAACGGTCGCGTCCGTGCCCACTTTGCCGCTGATGATCTTGAAGACGTTGATGCGGCCTGCGAACGGGTCTGCGATTGTGCGGAAGCAATAGGCCGAGAACGGCTCAGTGCTGCTGTACTTTCTAGTCACAGGCTGGCCGCCGTCCGCCTCGGCTGCGGTGCGACCGTGCTCAACCTCGTGATGCGCAGGGTCTGGAACGAATTCAAGTATGTGATCCAGCAGCGTTGAAAGTCCCGCGAGCGACGTGGCCGAGACGGCGAAGACCGGACAGAGCTTGCTGTGGGCTATGGCGTCCATGATGTTCGGGATGATGTCCGCATCATCGAGCGTGCCCTGCTCGAAATATTTTTCCATCAGAGCATCGTTCGATTCGGCCACAAGCTCTACAAGCCGCTCCCTGGTCTTATCAACGATGTCGCGCCCCTGCTCTGGAATAGGAATCTCTTTGGCTTTCCCCAGGGAATCGAACTCGTAAGCCTTCATGTGAACCACGTCCACCACACCGCGAAAATCTTTCTCACGGCCAATCGGAAGCGTGAAGGGAATTATCGCGCGGCTGAAAATGTTGGCCGCACCCTCGACCGCCGCGCCGAAATCAGCGCGCTCTTTATCCAGTTTAGTGACGACCATTATGCGCGGCAGTATGAATTCGTTGGCATAAGCCCAGGTCTTCTCCGTCTGCACCTGCACGCCGTTCACACCGTCAACCACTGCCATCGCGCAGTCTGCGACGCGCAGCGCAGGCCGAGCGTGCGCAACGAAAGCAGCGTAGCCCGGCGTGTCAATGATATTAATCTTCGTCTCCCTGTAATCCAGATGCGCGAGCGCTGTGTTCAGCGTAATCTTTCTCTCGATTGAATCCTCTTCGTAATCTGTGGTGGTCGTTCCTTCGTCCACCTTGCCCCATCGCGGCGTAGCGCCCGCGACATAAAGCAGGGAGCTGATAAGCTGAGTTTTGCCTGCGTCACCGTGACCTATGACGGCAAGGTTTCGTATCTGTTCGGTTGGATAAGCTTTCATGGCCGTTTCGGGAAAATATCCTTTCAGACATAGATAAGTTTTGTAGAAGTAGAGCCATCCGCGTCTCTGTTTGCAGGGTAGTTGGCGGGATGCGCTTACCGAGTGAGCAAATAATCTATCCGAGCAGGGCTGGCATTGGCAAGCGACGGCGAATTGGAGTAGAGGTTCAGTTTGAAACTCTGACCCTGTATTTATCGGCTCTCTCGAATTGAAACTGACTCGATACTCGAATTAAGTGGGTATTACTCTGGAAGGACTTAAGACATTATAAAAAATGGGGCCGAGAGCGCAGACCAGACGCCTTCGCTCCTGACAGAGCCATCACATCTTAAAAACTACTCACGCAACCACTTGATCATATTTGGATAAGGAGCAACTTCCATCTCTTTTGCTCTGGCTCCTTCCGCCGTCATTCCTACCCACTGTAGCATGGGCACTCCGAAGTATCGTCCCTGTGTAAAGTTATCAATAAGAGATTGAGAGCCGCCGCGATAACCGCCGGGATGAAACACCACTGACGGCTCTAATCCTATATGAACCAGAGCGGCATACGACCATGCGATTGCCATCATCTCATCCGCAGCCATCTTGCTGACATCCAATTCAAGCTGTCCTCTTTGGCTCGACGGGATTACGGTCAGATGCCCTGCCTCGTGGAGCAGGTCTCCAGGATATTCTAACTTCGACTCGTCAATAATGAGCACCCCTCTGTCAATGAAAATGCCCGGCAGAAATGTTTTTTCGCTGATGTCGCCCGTGCTGACCTCCAGACCGATGCCAGTTAAAAAGGCGACAATCCTTGCCGTCAACTCATCTTTGAATTCGTGGTGAGTCATGCGCCCAACTTCGTCGTAAATGGACTCTGAGGATACAAACTTGTACAAAACCTGTCGGCTACGCAGCTTTTCGTAGAGGCAACCTAACGATAACACAAAGCTCAATTATACGTTAACACGCTCAACCAAAACATCGTCCAGCAAAAGACAACCTTTGCACCTGTCCACACTTCTGACATACTGGCGCGTGTGAGCGGAGATTAGTAATAGATTCAGATCATCTGGAGCGTATAGATGAAGAATAAACGTTCTCTGTGGTGGCGAATTTGTTTGGCACTTACGCTGGTAGGATTACAGGCGCAGGCGCTTTCGCGCGCTCAGGATATTTCCGGTGGAGCCGGAGGAGTCGAGGACATCGTTGGCGGCGCTGCGCTTGTTTCTGGAAGCGTCTTCACTCACCACGCAGTCGTAGCCAGACACAGAACGCGCCCGCAGCAACAGAGCGCCCCCGTCGCTAATCCGCCGCGCTCTCAACAAGTCCTTGCGCGAAACCAGCATCCTTCTCATCAACCGTCGCCGCGCCCGACACCAAGACCGCGACCCAATTCGCGCGAGGAGCAGTCCGAGCGTCTGCTTCAACAGGGCGACGCCGCATTCGATTCGGGCGATTACGCGGAGGCCATAGATGATTACAACGCCGCAATCAAGCTCACGCCCAATAACGCAGACGCTTATCTTGCTCTTGGCGAAGCTTACGATAAGCTCTACCGCACGGACGATGCCATAGAGGCATACAAACACGCGATAACTCTTCAGCCAAATCTTGCGGACGCGCATTACAATCTGGGGATTACATACTTCAACAAGACGCGCTACGCAGAGGCGCTTGAATCTTTCAAGCAGGCAGTTCGTCTCAACTCGAACAACGCGAGCGCCCAGCTTTATCTGGGTCAGGCCAATCACAAGCTCGGACGTAACGCGGAAGCTGTAGAGGCTTACCAGCAGGCGATTCGCCTTAAACCGGACGATGCTGCCAGCTACTATTTTCTCGGCGAAGCTTACGACGCTCTGAACCGCGATGCGGAAGCTATGGAAGCTTACAAGCACGCCATCCAACTCAAGCCCACTTACACGGACGCATACTTCAATCTGGGCGCGAACTATTTCGATCAGGGGCAGTACGACCTGGCCGTGCAGTCTTATCAAAAAGCAGCTCAGCTTCGCCCCGGCTGGGCCGAAGCCTACAACAACATAGGCGAGGCTTACACGCGGTTGAATCAGGACGACCGCGCCATTGAAGCTTACAAGCAGGCGATACTTATCAGGCGCGAGTACGCCGATCCTTACAACGGACTCGGCGAGATTTACAACAAGCAGGGCAAGTATCTTGACGCCATTGTCGTGCTCACTTCAGCAGACCGCTACAAGCCGAACGACGCGGAGATACTGAGCAATCTGGGGTTCGCAAACGGAAAGGCCAAACGCTGGCCGCAGGCCGTAGAGATTTTGAAGCGCGCCGCACAGCTTAGTCCGAACGACGCCGAAGCTTTCAGCAATCTGGGCTGGGCTTACAACAACATGGGCAAGTTTCAGGAGGCCGTAGAAGCGCTGAAGAAAGCTATTCAACTAAATCCTAGCTACGCGGAAGCGCACTTCAACTACGGCGTAGCGGCGAGCCGCCTGGGACAAAAGGAACTTGCCATTGACGAGTTCAAAAAGGCAGTAGAACTTCGTCCCAACTGGGCAGAAGCCTACAACAATCTGGGCTACGCCTACGGAAGCCTCAACCGCTGGCGCGAGGCCGCCGACGCACACGCGCGCGCAGCACAACTCAAACGGAATTTCGCAGGAGCCATCTACAATCTAGGCTACGTCTATCACAAGCTCGGTAAGAACAGCGACGCCATGGCCCAACAGAAGATTCTGCAAACCATGAACCCGCAACTGGCCCAAAGGCTTCTCGATATAATCAGGCATTACTGAACCGAAGCGAGCGCTAAAAGTTTGGCTGACCGTGCGCTGCACATCTAGCGCGGCGGCGCGAGCAATCTGGCAGGCGGCTTGGGCTGAATGTATTTGATGAAGAGACGATAGCCGAGCAGGACACCCAGAACCGCCGCGAGCGTGAGCGGCAAGCGTGTGTCAGCTTTGACCAGCATGTAGTAGTGCAGCGCGCCGAGCGCCCCGGAGAGATAGACGATCCTGTGCAGACGATTCCATCGCTTCCCGCCCAATCGCTTGACCATCTTGTTCGTTGAAGTGATGGCGAGCGGAACCATTATGAAGAAGGCGGCCATGCCGACGGCTATGAACGGTCGGTTCAGTATATCTAGCGCGGCGGCCTTCAGGTTGAAGAACTTGTCGAACCATACGTAAGTCATCAGGTGCAGGAAACCGTAGAAGAAGGCGAAGAGACCCAGCATGCGGCGATGTTTCCCCAGCCACTGCCATCCGGTCAGCTTTCGCGCAGGCGTCACGGCGAGCGAGATTAAAAGGAAGACGAGCGTGAGCATCCCCGTCGTGCGCGTGGCAAACTCCAGAGGATTCGCTCCCATCCTCCTGTGCGCCGCATCCCACAACAACAGCGTTAACGGCACAAGGCTGTTAACGAACACCATCAATCTTGAAAATTTCGCGTCAGGCGTCATGCGATTAACTTAAAAATCATTCAACCTCAAAAATATTTCTTCAAATCCATCCCGTCATAAAGATGCGCGACCTGTTCGGCGTAGCCGTTGAACATGAGCGTCGGGCGTGTTCCAAATTCGCCAATGCGCCGCTCGCGTGCCTGACTCCATCGCGGGTGGTTGACCTGCGGGTTGACGTTTGAATAAAAGCCGTACTCGTCCGGCGCGGCTATGTTCCAGGTGGTCGGCGGCTCCGTCCCTACCAGTTTTATCTTGACGATGGACTTGATGCTCTTGAATCCGTACTTCCACGGGACGACCAGTCGAACGGGAGCACCGTCCTGCGGCGGCAGCACTTCGCCGTAAATGCCTGTCGCAAGAATCACGAGCGGGTGCATGGCCTCGTCCATGCGAAGACCCTCTACGTAAGGCCAGTCTAAAATCCCGCTGCTTTGATTCGGCATGCGCTTCGGATCGTAGAGCGTCTGAAATGCCACGTACTTCGCGCTCGATTGCGGCTCGACCGCTTCCAAAAGTTTTGAGAGCGGGAAGCCATCCCACGGTATGACCATTGACCAGCCCTCTACGCAGCGAAAGCGATAGATGCGCTCTTCCTGCGGCGCTAGTCCTATCAATTCGTCAATGTCGAACGTTTTCGGCTTGTTGACCAGTCCCTCGACAGAGACAGACCACGGGCGCGTCACGAAATCCGCTGCGGCACTAGCCACGCCGCCCTTGTTCGTGTCGAACTCGTAGAAATTGTTGTAGGTCGTGATTGATTCGAGCGGCGTCAGCTTTTCGTTTACAGCAGGCACTTCAAACGTGGGCTGCGGCTTAACTATATTCTCGATTTTAGCGTTGACGCGCGGCGGCGGCGGCGGCGCATTCAATGAGCGATAGAGCCATCCTGTTGCTAACGCGCTTCCCGCGAGCGCCGCGCCGCGCATGAACAGCCGGCGGTTCAAGTAGACCTTTTTGTCCGTTATCTCGCTCGATTTAATGTCTGAGGGCTTCTTAATGACCATAAATTATTCGCTCACCGCATAAAATTACGTATGGGCAAGCCATTCGGTTTGCAGGGGGCGACGGACTTGTATTCGCTCCCTAACAAGTTAGCCGCGCGACCGCCTGCATTCCTTACAAAAATTATTCGGCGAGAAGGCTCTTTATAGCTTCTTCTGTCTCTGCGTAGTTGCCTTCGCCCACATGAATCCAGCGGATTCGCCCCTGCTTGTCCAACAGAATCTCCGTGGGCCACGCTTCAATAGAGAATGCGCGCCACGTCTCGTAATCGTTATCCGTCACAACAGGATAGCGTATCCCTAGCGACGCCACTTCGCGCCGCACGTTATCCA
>DATHJK010000485.1:0-7031 GCA_035316225.1 Pyrinomonadaceae bacterium | reverse complement strand
GATTCACGCGGCGGGTATTTCGCCGGGAGGAATGATCGAATCTAAACAACCGGAGATGGCCGCGAGCGCTCTTGCGTCCAAGGTGAAGGGGACACGAGTGCTTGAAGACATGTTCAAAGACGAGCAGTTGGATTTCCTCGCGCTCTTCTCGTCGCTCAGTTCAATATCTGGCGTGTTCGGGCAGGTGGATTATTGCGCGGCCAATGCATTCCTGGATGCCTTCGCTCATTACAATATCCAACAGAACGGCACGCCGACGGTGACGATAAACTGGGATGCGTGGCGCGACGTTGGGATGGCTGTCAACGCAGGTTTGCCTTTCCGTTTGAGCGCAGGGGCGTTCAAAGCAAGTAAAGCCGACAAGGAAATCACAGGGGATGCGAAACAGGCTCAGAGTCTTCTCGCGGATGCAATTTCAACGCCGGAAGGCATAGATGCCTTTGAGCGCATTTTGGCGCATGACGTGTTGCAACGGGTGCTGGTATCAACTAGAGATTTGCAAAGCGTAATCAGGCAGGACGAGGCAATTACCCGGTCGCAAATTCTTGAAGATGTCGCGCAGTTTCAGCAGTTGCGCTCGGTACACCCGCGCACCAATGTGCAGACCGATTATGTTGCCCCGCGCAACGAGCTTGAAGAGCAAATTGCCGTGGTGTGGCAAAGCGTGCTTGGTATAGAGCAGGTTGGCGTGCATGATAACTTTTTTGATCTGGGAGGCCACAGCTTGCTTGCCACGCAACTCGTCACACGTCTCAGGGAACTCTTTCACATGGAGATACCGCTACGGGTCGTCTTCGAGCACCCGACCGTGGCCGGACTTGCAGAACACGCCATCGAAGACGAGAGGGACGCGGCCATCACGGCGCGTCCGCCGACGATTGTCCCCGTCAACAGGCAGGCGCGGGCTGTGAGGCGTCCAGGGAAAACATAGACCACTCTAACTATCTCCTTATCTCTCGATATGGACGATGCATTTCTCTCCAATCCTACTGCTGCTCCGACCAGTGCGGAAGATACTGCCGTCGAAGATGTCTATGTCTTCCCGCTCTCGTTTACGCAGCAGCGCCTCTGGTTTTTCCAGCAGATGTATCCAGAGAGCGCCACCTACAATATGCCCGTCGCTATACGGCTGCGTGGTCAACTACATGTCGCGCAGATGCGCGAGGCGCTCAGCGAGGTAGTCCGCCGCCATGAAGTGCTACGCACCAGCATTGACGTGCTTGATGGTCAGCCCGCACAGATCATCTCGCAAAAGCAGGATGTCTCACTGCCTGCGGTGGATTTAAGTAATTTGCCTGCCGCAGAGCGAGAGACCGAAGGAAGGCGTCAGGCTGCGGCAGAAATCGCGCAAGCGTTTGATCTCAGGCGAGGGCCGCTGTGGCGCGTCAAGCTGATGCGCCTGTCGGCGGAAGATCATCTGCTGGTTCTAGTCCTGCACCACATTATCTGCGATGGGTGGAGCATAGACGTGCTCTTACGTGAGTTGACCACACTCTACGCGGCCTATACGGCTGGCGAGAGTTCGCCGCTGCCGGAACTCCCGGTTCAATATGCTGATTATGCCGTGTGGCAGCGTGAATGGTTGACGGGTGAGGTGCTGGAGGAGCAGTTGGCGTACTGGCGCGAGCAGTTGAGCGACGCGCCGCCAGTGTTAGCGTTGCCGACGGACAGGCCGCGCCCGCAGGTTCAAACTCTCAATGGAGCATACGTTGAATTTGTCTTTCCCCACAGTCTATCGGCAAAGCTACGACGACTTTGCCAGCGTGAAAAAGTGACGTTGTTCATGCTGTTGCTAGGCGGATTTCAGGCGCTGCTCTCGCGCTACAGCGGACAAACGGATGTGCTGGTCGGTACACCGATTGCGGGACGAAATCTGCAAGAGGTCGAGAGCTTGATAGGTTTCTTTGTGAACACATTGGTGCTGCGCACTGACCTGTCGGGAAACCCTGATGTTCGAGAGTTGCTGCGCAGAGTACGAGAGGTCTGCCTTGGGGCTTATGCGCATTCCGAGTTGCCGCTTGAAAGACTGGTCGAAGAGTTGCAGCCCGAAAGAAGCCTAAGCCACTCGCCGCTATTTCAGGTGATGTTCGCTCTGCAAAATACGCCGGAATCGGAAGCGCTTCATCTGCCGGGATTGGATGTCAGCCCGGATGAGTTTGACATAACGACTTCGGCGTTCGATCTGACGCTGAATATAGAGGAAGTAGAAGAAAATATTTGCGGCAGGTTTCGTTACAACACCGATCTGTTTGAGGCGGAAACAATCCGGCGCATGGCAGAGCATTACCTGATGCTGTTGGAAAGCAGCGTTGATAATCTAGACCAGTCGCTCACGGAATTGCCTCTGTTGAGCGCACGAGAGCGTCAGCGGATACTGCAAGAGTGGAGCGATACGAAGCGCGAATTCTCACTTGAAGTTTACGTCCACGAGATGTTCGAGAGACAGGTCGCGCGCACGCCCGATGCAGTTGCCCTGGAGTTCGACGGCCAGCAGCTAAGCTATGCGGAATTAAATCGAAGGGCCAATCAACTGGCGCATCACTTGCGCCGCTTAGGGATAGGCGCAGACCAGCCGGTCGCCATCTGCATCAGACGATCTCTTGAGATGATCGTCGCCATACTTGGCGTGCTCAAGGCTGGGGGAGCATACGTGCCGCTTGACCCGGCATCTCCCCACAAACGCCTGAGCTTCATGTTGGAGGAGACAGTAGCCACTGTACTGCTGACGGAACAAAGCCTGGTCGAGGTTTTGCCAAAGACGCGGGCGCGTGTTCTCTGTTTGGACGCTGACTGGTCGAGCATCAACGAGTCGAACGGCGACAATCTCAGCCTCGCGCTCTCGCCCGCGAATCTCGCTTACATCATCTACACTTCGGGTTCGACCGGCAGGCCGAAAGGGGTTATGGTCAGCCATCGCAATCTGATTAATGCCATCCTTGCCCAACGTGCTTCCTATCAAGAACCTATCACCAGCACTTTACTGTTGATGTCCTATTTCTTCGACGGCTCGCTGTTCTCCATCTTCTGCACGTTGTCTCAGGGCGGAACGCTGATAATCCCGCGCGAAGGAGAGCAAGCAGACCCGTCGCTCATCGCCCGGCTAATCGTCGAGAAGCATGTTCCACATATCTTTACCGTCCCATCATTTTATTCGTTACTGTTGGAGCAAGCGCAGCCTGAGCACTTACAGTCTTTGCAGGTGGTTCACGTCGGGGCTGAGGCTTGCTCTTCGCAACTGGTCAACAGGCATCACGAGCTTCTACCGCAGTCCATACTGTTCAACGAGTATGGGCCGACGGAGGCAACTATCTGGTGCTCGCAGTATACCTGTCAGACTCCGGCAACGAAGACCTCAATCCCCATTGGACGCCCCGTGAGCAACGCGGAAATCTACTTGCTGGACGACCGCCTTCAGCCTGTGCCGGTCGGCATCGCGGGGCAACTCTACGTCGGCGGCCAAGGCGTGGCGCGAGGCTACTTGAATCGTCCTGACCTGACTGCCGAAATGTTCATCCCCCATCCGTTCAGCCAGGAGCCGGGGGCGCGTCTTTACCGCACAGGAGACATAGCGCGTTATCTCTCGGATGGTAACATCGTGTTTCTGGGACGCCTCGATCAGCAGGTGAAGGTTCATGGCTACCGGATTGAGCTTGGCGAAATTGAGGCCGAACTCCGCGAGCGCAGTGCAGTGCGACAGGCGGTGGTGGTTGTGCGCGAAGATGCGCCGGGCGATAGACGCCTCGTTGCTTACCTTGTCACAGGCGAGGAGCAGAAGCCGACGGCGCAAGGATTACGTGACCACTTGAGAATGAAATTGCCGGATTACATGATTCCGGCTTCGTTCGTCTTTCTTGAAGAGTTGCCGCTAACGCGAACCGGCAAGCTTGACCTACAGGCGCTCCCGTCTCCCGATGGAACGAGACCGGATTTGGCAGAAGACTACATTGCCCCGCGCACCAGGTTGGAGTGGCTGCTGTCGGAGATGTGGCAGGAGATTTTGGATATAGAGCGTGTCGGAGTTCACGATAATTTCTTCGATCTCGGCGGAGATTCGCTGCGCGCCGCAATCCTCATCAACAAGCTGCAAGAGCGGCTTGGCGATTTTCTTTATGTGGTGGCTCTCTTTGAAGCTCCAACCGTTGCGTCCCTGGCTGCGTACTTGATGCAGCACTACTCCGGTGCGGTATCCAGAGTGATTGGAGATGAAGTCGTAGAGGCGAAGACGACCACTGACGAAAGAGTCGAACCGGCCTGCACGATTAATGCCGCAAGGGTCGCTGAGGTGAGGGAACTGATAGGCGCTCTACCTTTTCAGTCACCGCCCGCCGTCAAAAACCCTCCTGCCATCTTTATCCTCTCACCGCCGCGCTCCGGTTCGACGCTGCTGCGAGTGATGCTGGCAGGACATCCCATGCTCTTCGCCCCTCCCGAATTGGAACTTCTCTCTTTCAACACGCTCGTGGAGAGACGAGAGGCGCTCTCAGGAAAGTACAGCTTTTGGTTGGAGGGCACGATTCGCGCCTTGATGGAGATTAAAAGCTGCGGGATGGAAGAAGCCCGCCGGATTATAGAGGAATACGAAGAACAGAATCTGAGCGTGCCCCAATTTTATCGCTTGATGCAGGAGTGGATCGGAGAGCGCAGGCTGGTTGATAAAACGCCGTCCTACGCTCTGGATAAAGAGGTGTTGCGGCGTGCCGAAAGCTGCTTCGACGATGCCCTGTATGTACACCTCCTGCGCCATCCCTACGGCATGATACGCTCGTTTGAAGAGGCAAAGCTGGAACAGGTCTTTTTCCGTTATGAGCATTCCTTTACCCGCCGCGAGCTTGCGGAACTCATCTGGCTTATCAGTCAACAGAACATCAGAGAATTTCTGTCAGAAATTCCTCAACGAAGACAATACCAGTTGAGGTTTGAAGAGTTGGTGACGAGGCCCAAAGAAATGCTCGAAGGCTTGTGTGATTTTCTGGGTCTTGAGTTTCAAGCGGAGATGGTCGAGCCATACCGCGAGAAAGAGAAGCGCATGACGGATGGCATTCATCCGCTCTCGCAGATGCTTGGTGATGTGAAGTTTCACCAGCACAGCCGTGTTGACGCCGGAGTCGCCGGGCGCTGGAAAGAGCAGGCTGCGAACGATCCTCTGGGCGAAGTGACGTGGGAAGTTGCCGAAGCCCTCGGATATGAAAGAGAGCGTGCGACCACCAACTCGATGCTCGTAGCAATCCAGTCGCAAGGCTCACAGCCACCGTTCTTCTGTGTTCATCCCATAGGCGGCAGCGTCTTTTGTTATCGAGACCTTGCACGCCATTTAGGTTTCGATCAGCCGTTCTACGGTCTACAGGCGCGAGACCTCATGCCGAATCAAGAGCCGCACTCGCGGGTCGAAACGATGGCCGCCGATTACATTGAAGCCATGCGCGCAGTTCAGCCCACAGGGCCTTACCGGCTCGGAGGCTGGTCGCTCGGTGGCGTTGTGGCCTTCGAGATGGCACAGCAGCTACAGAGACAAGGCGAGAGCATAGCCGTGCTCGCCCTCATTGATTCTGTCTCGCCGGGTCTGATGGACAATCGCGCACACAATCCACATTCCGGCGATATAGCGCAATCGAACGGCGACACTAACCTTTCCAGCAAGCAAGATGTTCTGGCGATTCTGGATGAACTGTGCCGGACGGGTACGGATGAGCAGATCAAAGATGCTTTTGAAGAAGCAAGGCGCGAGGGATTTCTGCCCCCGGAAATAGCTCCGAAGGATTTCCGCCGTTGGCTGCGAGGCTGCCAGGCCAGAATTCAGGCAATGCGCGCATATACGCCATCCCCGTTTGCGGGTCGCATCATTCTCTTCAAAACCGACGAGCCGGATCATGCGAGCGAGTTCACAGATGAGGAAGAGAAGAGCTTCGATCCCGCTTTCGGTTGGAGCGAGCTTGCAACTGAAGATGTAGAGACCTACACCGTTGCCGGATCGCATCAGAAAGTAATCCTTGAACCCTATGTCTCCGAACTCGCAGCACTGCTCAAACGCTGTCTTGCGCAGGCTACGTAACATACTCTGCGTGTCAGTACCGCCTGCGGTAGCGGGCGGGGAGCAGAAGGGATGAGGGCGGAGGGATGAGGGATGAATAAGAAGGAGTCAATTGCATGTTGACCTGTTCACTACATTCTTATTCATCCCTTCGCCCTCATCCCTCATCCCTTCTTTCACCCGCCCAGCTTAAGCAGGCGGTACTGACACTGAGTTCTCACCGGCAGAAGCGTCGTTGATGGCTTCAACGAAGATTTGGATGTTGGGATATTCTATTGTCTCCAGCCGTATATGTTTGTCGGTCAACCCGAAATCAGAACCCCACATAACATGAATCCCATTCTTTTCAAGAAGTGCGCGCACACTTGCTACCGGTTCAAGCAGTTCAAGTAGCACATAACTGCTTCGGACGCTTCTCGCGGGTTTGACTATCTTAAACTTTCCGCCCTTTGCTCCTGCTTCCAGAAAAGAGAACGAGCGATCAATCTTCTCCAACACCATAGGCGGCTCTGCGATGCGCTTGATTCCTTCGGCGATGGCGAAGGTGGAAATGCCGCTTCTGTTTTCACCTCTCAAATCGTCTGCGTCTTTCGCGGATGCGCAGACAGCCCATCCGATCCTGTATTCAGCCGTCTCGTGCGACTTCGAGGTTGAGCCGACCAGAAAGAGATTGCTTCTCTGCTTGAAACTCTCGTAGAGCGTGCCGGTCAACGTCCCGACATCGAAGTCCCTGCACGGCAAAGTTAAATCAATCATCACGGTCATCTCTTCGGCGACTCCGCTGATAATCGCCTGCGGGTCGAAAATTGCGCCGGTTGGATTATTGGGCAGGCTCAGGTAGATCAAATCGGGTCGCGTCTCTTCTGCTTTTTCCGTGAGGATTGGTTCGCTGATGGAAAAAGCGTTCTGCTCCGTTCGGACGTTGATTATCTCAAAGCCCAGACCCTCGAAAGATTCTCTGGCTCGCCAGTAACCCGGCGAGACGGTCAGCACGGTCGGGTGT
>DATHJK010000484.1:0-7106 GCA_035316225.1 Pyrinomonadaceae bacterium | reverse complement strand
GCTCGCATTCAAAGTCGCAATTGCGCTGTCCAAAGAACGACGCATAGCATCAAGCCGCGAGCGCATGACATCAACGCGCTGTATGGGCGAAGCGTCACTCCCCTGCGACTGGCTTTGCTGCCGCTGCTGCTGTGGGAAAACTACAGACAGCATGCCCAGGATAATGAGAGCGCAAACGGGCGCCGATTTAAGATAACGAACCGTCATTATAAAACCTCCAAAATTAGTGATAAGTGATGAGTGATAAGAAAGAGAAGGAGACAGTAGACCGAAATCCAGTAGTCAGTAGATAAAACTATTTCCTTCTGACTCCTAACTTATCACTTATCACTCATCACTCATCACTTCCTTTCATGCCCACTGCAATGCAGCGTCGCGCAGGGCGCGAACGGCCTGTGCAGGGTCTTCCTTGCCGTAGATAGCCGAACCGGCGACAATTATTTCAGCGCCCGCTTCCGCGATTCGCGCAATGTTCTCAAGTCCTATGCCGCCGTCAATCTCTATGCGCGTCTTCAGTCTTCGCTCGTCTATCATGCGGCGCAGGCGTCTAAGTTTATCGAGCGAAGTCTCTATGAACTTTTGTCCTCCGAAGCCCGGGTTGACCGACATCAGAAGCACGAAATCAGCGTAAGGCAAAGCCTCTTCTATTTCAACCAGCGGCGTCGCAGGATTTATCGCAACGCCCGCCTGCGCGCCCTTTTCCCGTATACAGGTCAGCGTGCGGTGCAGGTGCCGTTCTGTCTCGACGTGAACGGAGACGAGCGAAGCGCCCGCGTCAATAAACCTCTCAACGTAAAGCCCCGGCTCTTCTATCATCAGGTGCGCATCAATCGGAAGCCGTGTTACGCGCGAGATTGATTTGACGACTGGCAGCCCAATCGTTATGTTCGGAACGAAGTGGCCGTCCATCACGTCAACGTGAAGCAGGGACGCGCCGCCCCTCTCGACGGCTTCAATCTCTTCGGCCAGCCGCGCGAAATCCGCTGAGAGAATTGACGGGGCGATTTCAATCATTCCAGGTTGATGCTACTTAAAAAAGCAGAATTTTCGGGACAGTCTACGGTCAAACAAGAGCTTCCTGATGAAAACCGCCGTGACCTTCGCCTTTATGGGATGCGATTTGCGCTTCAAGGGTTGAAAGGCGGAGTTGAAATCTGCGGCACATGCCTGTTCGAGTTCAGATTGCCGCCCGCGCGATTCGCATTCGTATTACGTGTTGAATTAGCGTTATGCTCGTTGGCGTTCCCCTTGCCGCCCGCGTTCGTGTTAAGAGCGTTCGAGTTGTTTGCGTTCCTGTTAGCGTTGGAATTACTGTTTGTATTGGTGTTTCTGGGCCTTCTGGGTCTGTTTTGATTCTCGTTTTCGTTGAGCGGAGCCGGAGTCGTCCCCGAAGCTTCTCCAGCCCCTTGCCCGCCGGTCTGCCCGTTCCCATTCCCCTGCGTCTGTGGCGCTGTATAACCGCTCTCGCCCTCATTAGGCGCTCGCGTCACGTCAACGGCTACGGTCTGCCCGACTTTCACCACCTCGCCCGCATGCGGCACCTGATCCAGAATGATGTTAGGCGGACGGTCTGCGCTGGGTCTAAGAGCGCGCTTTCGTATATGAAGCCCGGCAGTTTCAAGCGCAGACTCGCCAGCCGAATATTCTTTGCCGGTGATGTCCGGCACATGCACCTCGCTACTGCGCAGGCTTAGATAGACAGTTCCCGTCAGGCCGAAGAGAAAAGCGATGGCGATGGCGATGATGATTAGAACTTTTCTTAAAGCAGACAAACCGTAATCCTCAACCGCCACTCTCCTCGAAAATTGAAGCCTGCGCCTATCGTCCTCGTGCGAAACGAGCCGTGAAGCATACGGTTGCGAAGTCTAACATCCGCTCAAGCGGCGCGGCAAGTTGGGGAGCTACAGAGTAGTGGGACAATTTCAAGTTAGAGCGCCGATAAATATTGGCTCAATATTTCAAACTGAACCACTGCCAGCTATCGTCGGCGCTCGAATGCTGCGACGAAAAAGCCGTCCGCGCCGTCCCTTTGCGGCCAGGTTCGCGCCGAGCCATCCGGCAAAAGAAGTTGACCGGGAACATCAACACGAATTTGTCTGTAATCCTCGTGCTCATTGAGAAAGGCGCTGACCACCGATTCGTTCTCTTCCTCTTCGACCGAGCATGTTGAGTAAACGAGTCGTCCGCCGCTACGAACCGCGAGCGAAGCGTTCGAGAGAATTCGCTGCTGCCGCCGTGGTAAATCTTCAAGATCAGACGGTCTGATGCGCCAGCGAATCTCCGGGTTGCGCCTGAGCGTGCCCGTTCCCGTGCAAGGCGCGTCAACAAGCACGCGGTCAAATCGCTCATCAGGAAAAGGCAGCATCGCAAGCGCATCCATCACAATCGCCCCAGACAATTTCGCCTGCTGTCGCGCGCTCCCTTCCAGAACCGTACGCAGGCGATGCTCGTGAATATCGCACGCGACGATTCGAGCCTGATTGCCGGACAGTTGAGCTATGTGCGTGCTCTTGCTGCCGGGCGCAGCGCACAGATCAAGGATGCGCTCGCCCGCTCTAGCGCCAACGACGTGAGCGACCAACTGCGACGCTTCGTCCTGTAGATAGATGCGCCCCGTCTGCGCAAAATTTCTGACCAGCGCGCTTGCTCCTTCGACGCGCCAGGCTTCAGGCGAAACCTGCGAAGAAGTTACAACCGCTCCCGCTCGCTCTAATTCTCCAACTACTTCTGAAGCGTCCGCGAGATTGGTGTTGATGCGAAAAGCAACGGGCGGGGGGTTGTTATTTGCTTCGGCAAACTTGCGCGCTTCGTCGCTGCCCAAAGAGTCAACCCAGCGCTTTACGAGCCAGTGCGGGTGCGAAGTTTCAATAGAGATTCTTTCAATCGCATCGGAAATTCCGGTCGCGGGGTCGAACTCACTTTCACGAGCCGCGCGCCTCAACACCGCATTCACAAAACCTTCAGCCGAGCGCAGGCGCGACCACTTAACAAGATTGACGGATTCATTCACAGCCGCAGACGCGGGCACACGCGAAAGCTTTCTCAGTTGGTAAAGACCAAGCCTCAACGCTAATCGAACGGGCGCATCGAGTTTCGAGGGCGAGCGACCCGAAAAATTCTGGATCAGAGCATCCAGCCAGAGTTGCCACCTGAGAACTCCCAGCACAAGCTCGTAGCAGAGAGCGCGGTCTTCGGCGCTAAGATGCTCTGTGCCTGCGGCTAGAAGGACTGAGGCGAAAGCATTCTCTTCCTCAACGCGCCGCAGGATTGAGAAGGCTGTGAAGCGCGCTGGCGAAACCTGTTTTGCGCCACCGGGCTGTCTATCGCTCGCTCTACGCTCGCTTTTCATCCGAACCTATCGCCCGCGCTCAGGTGCGCTCCGTTCAGAAAATCGCGCGTGAGCATTCGCTTCTTCCCTTCCGGCTGCACTTCATGTAGTTGCAGCAGGCTCCCGCTGCCGCAAGCAACGACCAGCCTGTCGCCGTGCGCTTCAAGAATTTCCCCGCCAGTCGCGCTCCCTTTCCCGTTCTGCGCAACCGATGCGCGCCAGATAATCAGGCGGCGTGAATGAAAAGTTGTGAAGGCATTGGGCCAGGGCTGAAAGCCTCTGACGCGGCGCTCTATCTCTGCGGCATCCCAAGACCAGTCTATCAATCCGTCCTCGCGTTTGAGCACGGGAGCATAGCTCGCAAGCGTCTCGTCCTGCGTGCGCGGAACGATCTCGTCAAAATTTCTGAGAGTTTCGCTCATAAGCTCTGCTCCAGTTTCCGACAGACGCGCCATCAACACGGTCGCCGTCTCCTCTTCACCTATCTTCGTACGCGCTTGCAGAAGAATCGCGCCCGTGTCCAGCCCCTCGTCAACCTGCATAGTCGTCACGCCCGTCTCGCGCTCGCCGCGAACAATAGCCCAGTTGACAGGCGCAGCGCCACGGTATTTAGGCAGCAACGAAAAATGAACATTTAGACAGCCCCTTCGCGGAGATTTGAGGAAAGAGGAAGGGAGTATGCGACCATAAGCGACCACTATGCCCGCGTCCGCATCGTGCGAAGCGAACAGCGCGCACGCTTCTTCCGTCTTAATCTTTGCGGGCTGGTGAACGATAAGTCCGTGCGAAAGAGCAAACTCTTTCACGGGCGGCGCGTGCATTTTGTTGCCGCGCCCGGCTGGCCTGTCGGGCTGCGTCCAGACAGAAACGACATCATGCCCGTCGTCAATCAATCTTCGCAGCGTAGGCACGGCGCTCTCCGGCGTACCCATGAATACTAAACGCATAAAACTTTATCTCACGCTGGAGACTCAAAGGCGCAAAGACAAGACGCAAGACGAAACGCTGCTCAACTCCTTTGCGTTCTTCTTAGCGCCTCCAGCGTCTCCAGCGTGAAACCTATTTTGGATACACGCAAGCTTATATAACGGCGCGATTCTCCGCCGTCATGCTTTCTCGCGCGGCAACTTTTTCCGCTACGACTTTCGCCTGAAGAAAGAGTCCCAGGTAATCAGGCCCGCCCGCTTTCGAGTCCGTGCCGCTCATGTTGAAGCCGCCAAAGGGATGAGCGCCCACGAGTGCGCCCGTGCATTTGCGATTGATGTATAGATTGCCAACATGGAATTCACTGCGCGCTCGTTCGATCTTCTCAGGGTCTGACGTGTAGACGGCTCCGGTCAACCCGTACTCCGTGTCATTGGCAATGCGCAGAGCGTCGTCGAAGTCGCGCGCAGGTATCACGGCCAGCACAGGCCCGAAAATCTCCTCCTGCTCAATCGTGTCTCCCGCCTTCACGTCCGCGATTACAGTAGGCTCTATGAAGAAGCCCTGCTCGCCGTCCGAGCCTCCGCCCGCTACGACGCGCCCGCCTTCGGACTTAGCCTTTTCGATGTAGTCGTTGATCGTCTTGAAAGCTTTCTCGTTGATGACTGCGCTCATCGTCGTAGCATGGTCTGCGGGATCGCCCACCTTTATCTTCGCTGTCTTTCTGGAGATACTCTCAATCATAAACTCATAGACATCCCTGTGGATGATGGCGCGAGAGCAGGCAGAGCATTTCTGTCCCTGAAAACCGAATGCAGACTGCACAACTCCAGTGGCCGCGTCGTCAAGGTTTGCGTCCGCATCAACGATGATAGCGTCCTTGCCGCCCATCTCGGCTACGACGCGCTTAATCCAGATTTGTCCTTCGGGAACTTTCGACGCGCGCTCCGTTATGCGAAGTCCAATCTCCTTTGAGCCTGTGAACGCAACGTAGCGCGTCTTCGGATGGTCAACGATTGTATCCCCGACTTCTGCGCCGGAGCCTGTCATGAAATTCACAACGCCCGGCGGCATCCCTGCCTCTTCAAGAAGCTCGAAGAATTTATACGCTATGGTCGGAGCATCAGATGAAGGCTTCAATACGACAGTGTTTCCTGTAACAAACGAAGCAGCAGTCATTCCGGCCATGATCGCCAGCGGGAAATTCCAGGGCGGGATGACTACGCCCACGCCCAGCGGGATATATTCGAGCCGGTTATCTTCGCCCTGTACTTTCGTCAGCGGTGCAGGCTGTGCGTAACGAAGCATTTCGCGTCCATAGTATTCGCAGAAATCAATAGCCTCTGCTGTGTCGCCGTCGGCCTCTGCCCACGTCTTTCCTACTTCGTGAATCATCCACGCGCTCATCTCTGCTTTGCGCTCGCGCAGCAACGAGGCCACGCGAAAGAGAAGGTCTGCGCGCTGCTCAGGCCGCGTCTTCCGCCATGTAGTGAAAGTCTCGTAGGCGGTCTCAACCGCACGTTGAGCCAGTTCTTCGGTAGCCTTCTGGAAACGACCTACAACTTCCGTGCGCTTCGCAGGGTTATAGCTCTCATGCTTCTTCTCAGTCGTAATTCGCTCGCCGCCGATTACGAGCGGGTATTCGCGCCCCAACTCGCTTCTTACTTTCTCGATTGCCGCACGCATGGCTCGCGCGTTCTCTTCACGTGAGAAATCGGTAAAAGGCTCGTTACGAAACTCGCTGACCATAAGATTCTCCCTCGAATAATTATCCTGGATTTGAAATCTTAAATCTCAAATCAAGTTTTTAAGTTTTAATTGTCGTGATCGGAAATTTTATCACATCCAAAGCAGAAACGCGGTCACAGCACGTAGCGTATGACCGCGTTTCTAAAATTGCATACGGCTTTCTCTCGCCGTTCTAATCCCACTCGCCTGCCTTCTGCAACTTCCTTATCTTGCGCTTGACCAGCTCGCGCTTTAGCGGCGTGGTCTTGTCCAGAAAAACTATGCCGTCGCAATGATCTGTCTCGTGCAGCATGCAGCGCGCGGTCAATTCCATCCCGTCAAGCTCAAACCACTCGCCCTGAAGATTCTGGGCACGCACCACAGCGCGAAGCGAGCGCTTGACGTTGAAGTAGATGCCTGGGAACGAGAGGCAGCCCTCTTCGCCGCTCTGTTCGCCCTCTATCATGAGGACTTCAGGATTGACCATCACGATGCGCTGGTCAGGGTCTTCCCTGACCGAGCAATCCATTACGAACAGTCGTTTCGAGACGCCGACCTGTGGCGCGGCCAACCCTACGCCACGGGATTCGTACATGGTCTCGAACATGTCGTCGGCCAGAATTTTCAGCCGCTCGTCAAACTCCGTGACCGGATCGCCCGGCGTCTCAAGCACAGGCTCAGGCCAATGTACAATCTTCAGCAATGACATCTTTTATTCCTGCGAGAAAAAGGTAAGTCCAGCTTCCCTCACGATTCAAATATTACGACAATCACCCGCCCGCATGCCAGCGAGCAGCTTAGAAGCGCGCAACACGCAGGTCGGTTGCCAGCCAAGGAAACAACTATTATATCTCCGTCTGGAGTGTTCAATCGCGGCTGCTTCTTTGCGCGCTTTCTTTGCGTCCTTGCGTCTTTGCGTGATATTTCTTCATCTTCGGTAAGGAGAAAGCCATGAGCACAAAACAGGAAGACGTGAACATCATTCTTCGACTTTATGAGATGAGGCGCGAGGAAGCCATGCGTCAGGCGCGCGACTGGTTCACAACGGATTTCAATCCGCAGAGCACTCAGGACATCTATGAAATTCTGGTGAGCGAGCACAGCCCGAAGTATAGAATGGTCTCGA
>DATHJK010000483.1:0-2641 GCA_035316225.1 Pyrinomonadaceae bacterium | reverse complement strand
ATTCAACTTTCAGATCAACCCGCATAGCCAAAATACTCAACTCTCATCATTATTCAATAAAGCGAGCGGCGATGCATAATCTGATTATCACAGAAGTCTTGCGCAAGAGGCGCTAGACAGATAACGCATATTAGACAGCCTAACAGTCGTCACAAAATACGACCATTTAGCTGTTTAGTCTCTGTTCATTATCATATTTGGGCGAAGATTCACATCTTTCTCTTGCAAATGCGCCCTCTGTCAATATAGATTAGAGGGCGTACCACTCACCCTCCTTAGCATGGCATCAAACTCACCCTCTGGAGGCTCTTCATGTCCAAACTACTTGACCGCACACGCGATTTAATGCGGACTCGCCATCTCAGCATCCGTACTGAAGAAGCTTACCTCGCATGGATCAAACAGTACATTATATTTCATCACAAACAGCACCCTGCCAAACTTGGAGCGAAAGACGTTAGCGCCTTCTTATCCCACCTGGCTGTTGATCAGCACGTCTCCGCATCAACGCAGAACCAAGCTTTATCGGCCATTCTCTTCCTCTATAGAGATGTGCTGGAACTGGAGATAGACTGGGTGTCTGATGTAATACGAGCGCAAAAGCCCAAGCGCTTGCCACTGGTGTTTACTAAACAAGAGGCGCAAGCCGCGCTCCTTCATCTGTCAGATACGCCCTGGCTAATGGCAAGCTTGCTCTATGGCTCAGGACTGCGCCTTATGGAATGTATTCGATTACGTGTTCAGGATATTGACTTCGGTCGCTTCCAGGTAAATGTGCGGAACGGTAAAGGGGGCAAGGATAGAGTCAGCGTGCTGCCGGATTCATTAGTTGACCCGCTCAAACGTCATCTCACTCGCGTCAAGGCTCTGCATGAGCGAGACATTGAAGAAGGATTTGGTAGCGTGTATCTGCCATTCGCACTGGCGCGTAAATACCCTAAGGCGGAGCGAGACTGGGTATGGCAGTACCTGTTTCCGTCAAGCAAGCGCTCGCGTGATCCACGAACAGGAAAGGAGCGTCGCCATCATATTTCAGAGTCCGTGTTGCAGCGCGCGGTTAAATCGGCCATTCGACGCGCGGGAATCAATAAGGCTGGCAGTTGCCACACTTTTCGTCATAGCTTTGCCACTCATTTGCTTGAAGCGGGGTATGACATTCGTACAGTTCAGGAGTTGCTTGGACACAGCGATGTAAGCACGACCATGATCTATACGCACGTCTTGAACCGGGGCGGCAGGGGAGTCAGAAGCCCGCTTGATTTATAGACGGGGAAAGCCGTCCATGCCAGCCGCTTCTTCAGAAATCCAGACCTATTCTCAACACGACGGGATCGAGAAGTTTTGCCGGAGCAGTCAACTCTCCCTCTTCGTTAAATAGATTCCACTGACCTGCGGCATTAAAATAGAAATCGCCATGCGCGATTACTCCAAGCGTCAAATCGTCTGACAAAGGATGGTTGGCTTCGAGCACACGCAAGGCCGTGATGCGCCTGTAGTCGCGGTCTAAAGTGAGCTGCACGATGCGCTGCGGAGTGATGCCGTTCTGCACGGCTACCAGCCTGCCGTGATGAAAGTAAAGTCCATCAATTCCCAGCAGCGTTGCATCATCGGGCGGAGTCAGTTGCACGATCTTCTTTGAAGCAACATCTAGGGCGAAAATGCCTCTGGAATAATCTGCAACGAGCAGCTTTTTGCCGTCAGGCGTGAAGTCCAGACCTTGCAGTGACGCGAAAGAGGAGTCCGATAGAAAGGTCTCTAACCGGTCGCTGTCGTGATTGATGCGGTAAATAAGCGGCGAGATGCTGTCAGTCGCAAACACATCGCCGCGCGGGTTGAGAGTCAAATCGCCCAGAACATGCTTGCGCCCGTCGTCCGGCGTCAGATACTTTCCAAGAAGTCGTCCGGTGCGCAGATCGTATTTGAACAGGCCGGAGCGGCCCGACATTTCCGGCGTGAACCCGCTCATCTGCGGCAATGCCGCGCTACAAACCCAGAGCAGACGACGACGCGCGTCAACTTTCATCCCGAAGACTCCCCACAATTCGTCCGACGGCTGAGAGAAGACCCGTTGCGTTCCATCATGCGAGACGCGAAGAATCTCTCGACGGCGCACGCTGCCAATGAAGAAGTCTCCTTTAACAGGATCGTAGGCAAGCCCCTCTGTGATGAGTCCTCTCTCGCTCAGCCTGAATGCGACGGTGCTGCGGTTGAGCGGAAGCTTGTTGGCATCCAGCTTTTTAAGAATCGCATTGAACTCGTTAGTTCCTTTCAGGCTTGCGAAATCATCGTCCTCGGCCACAGGCATGAACAGTCCCATCGCTGCTAAACGATTGAGTACTTTTAGCGACTCGTCGCCGTTGCCCGTCAACGCATAGGCGCTTGCAAGATTGTAGAGCAGGCGCGGATGGTTGGGACGCAAGGCGGAAGCCTTCTGCATGTTCGAGAGAAACGCTGCGTAGTTTTTACTGCGGTAATCGGCGACGGCCTGTTGCTCATAACGCCGCGAAGCATCCAGATCATTCTCCTGTGCTCGCGTGAAAGTAGATAACAGAAACAGCGTGAGACAGATAATAGATATTAATCTGTATGGGGTAAGGCGCTTCCTGTTGCTAATCATATGTGACTCCCTCAAGATGCTTCA
>DATHJK010000482.1:0-2003 GCA_035316225.1 Pyrinomonadaceae bacterium | reverse complement strand
GCCCGTGCTCATGCCCATGCGGCAGAGGCGTCGCAGCATGCGTCCGTGAAAATGGTCTTCCGTCAGAACACGCAGGCGAAGTGCGTAAGCTTCCAGCGCCGCGCGGTCAACGCCGCGTTCCAGCATCACATCCGCTGCGGTCGTGCCCATGCGTATGGCCGTAGTGATGCCCATGCCTTTCAACGGCCTGAGCCAGCCCGTAGCATCGCCTACGGCTACGAAGCGATCCCAGCATATGTTGCGCGCATGGCGAACGGGGGCGCGACCCTCGTAATAATCCAGTTGCTGCAAGTTGAATCTGGGCAGAAGCGTGCGTACCCTGCGATGCAGCAGAAATTTCTCCATGTCGGTCGAACGCACCTTTCGTCCCATGATGTTCACCAGAATGTGATCCTGCTTCGGCGTTATCGCGCCAAACTCTATTCGCGGCAAATCTGAAAGAAGGAAAGCATGAATCTCGCCGTGCAGCCGCTTCTCTATGAAGCGCTCGTCGCACGGAAATTTCACGATTATCGCGTGCATGTACTCCGCAGGGCGACGATACTTGTGGCGGCGCGGGGCTACCTGTTCGAGCACAGACAGCATCCCGTCATCGAGGCCACACGCGGCGACTATCATGTCTGCGGAGCGCGACGCGCCTTCAGAATATACGCGCACGGGATGTTCCAGATTGTCCGGGTGAAACTCCAAGCCTGTAACGCGGTCATTGACAAGCTGCGCGCCCGCTTCCACAGCCCTCTTCAACAGCAACTCGTCAAACTCAGAGCGCGAGACCATCAGGCTAGGCTCTTCCGTAGAGGGCGCACGCAACTCTATTTCGCTGCGATCACCGTGCAGGCGATAGCCTTCGATGGTGCGCTTAATCATTTCGGGCGGAAGCTCTACGTCCAGTTTTTCGCGCAGCAACTCTGCGGTCGGCGGCACCAGAACGCCTATGCACGGGTTGTGATGTCGCGGAAACTGTTTAGGCTCGTAGATGGTCACGCGCAGGTCAATTTTTCGTGAGCGCGCGTTCTTCAAGAGACGAATCGCGCATGCAGCACCGGCAGGCCCGCCGCCAATTATTGCCACGCGCGAGCCGTCACGCAGTCGAAGCCCTCGCAGCACGGGCGGCTCGGTGCGGAAGATTGCAGTGCGCGCACGAGTGGCGGCGAGAGCGGCAGCGCGCCTCATCATGCGCGCTCCGAGTCGCGGATTCATGGCTCTCAACATGATGCGCTTGTAGGATTGATCTCCTGTGAAGGCCGCGAGCAGCGCGTTGGTCAGAAGCGCGCCGGGTTTCTGCAAAGCTCGCTCGCTTCTCAGCACTGCGAAGTAAACGGGCGCGAGCAACGGGTGCGGAAATATTCGGTCGTAAATCTCAAATAGCATACGACCGTAGATATTGTCGCGCCCGAACACACGGTTGCATTGCCGCCAGAAGTTTTTTTCAAAGTCGCGCGCGGTTACGCCGTGATTGATGACGCAATCAACTGCGAGGCGCGCAGTCACAAGAGCGCTCTCGACACCGTTCTTCAAGTATCTTGAATCGGCGGCGTCGCCTATGATGACGAAGCGCTCGCTGTATGGAAGACGCGCCGCGCCCAGAGCCACGCGCGGGTGGCAGTGGCAATCCAGTTTCCAGTCCGGCGGAAAGTAGTCGCGCATGTAGGAATCGCGCAGAAGCCTTTCAGTCTCAACCACGTCAACGTCCGCGCCTACGGCTGTGACGGTCACGTGCTCGCCTTTCGGAATCAACGCTATGTAGCGTATGTTCGGCTGCTTCAACACGAAGAAGTGAATCATGTTGTTCAGCTTCTCGCGCTGGAACTCTGCGGGCACGCGCGCCTCTATCACGCAGGTCTTCCAGGTGGGCGGCGGCTGGTAGCCGTAGAGCAGGCGTTGAGCAAGCGGTGAATTAACGCCGAACGCGCCGACCACAAGGTCATATTCAACTCTTTCATCATTTTCAAGATGAAGCGCAGGGCGTCGCTCCAAAGTGGCGGGCACGTCAACGTCGTGGA
>DATHJK010000481.1:0-5695 GCA_035316225.1 Pyrinomonadaceae bacterium | reverse complement strand
AACTCATCTCATGTTTCAGCCTGCGATGCGCCGCCGCTTCCGTTGATTCGCCCGGACGCGGATGGCCACAACAAGTGTTCGACCACAGACCGCCGGAATGGTATTTCGTCTTCGCCCTCTTTTGAAGCAGCAATCGCCGCTTTGCATCAAAGATGAAGATGGAGAACGCCCTGTGCAGCGCCCCTTCTATGTGCGTTTGAAGCTTATCGCCAACGCCCACCTCTTGATCGTGCCCGTCAACCAGAATGATCTGTTCCGCCGCCATGTTCAACCTTTAACCATTATGCCGCAAAATTTACTAACATCATCATCACTGGCAATTCAATCTTTGACCTTACGCTATAAGATTCAGGTCGCCGAACTCATGCCATAGATAACCCAGCCGCACCGCTTCTTCATAAGCGAGACGAATCTGTTCGGCTGGAAGGAAAGCCGTCAGAAGGTCTAAGTGGCTGGCTTCCGGTTCATGCAAACCTGTCAACAGACCGTCAACTGTAGTCAAAACGTGCTCCGCAGTGATACGCAATCGCGTGTAGCCGTGACCGGGGCGCACGATTCCATCCTCGTCCCCGGCAGATTCCAGAGCGCGCACAACTGTAGTCCCTACGGCAATCACACGCCTGCTCTGTGCGTGCGCTCGGTTTATCTTCTCAGCCGACACGCTGCTTATAAAATACTCTTCTTCGGAAGCAGGGTGCGCAGCATCCAGATCATCGTCCATGTATGAGGAGAGACCTGTGTGCAGCACTATGTATGCGGTCTCCACATTCCTGCGTTTGAGGCCGAGCAGGAGTCTCCAGGTGAAGGCGCGCCCCGCAGATGGCATCTCGGCGGAGCCGGGCTGCTGAGCGTAGACGGTCTGGTAATAATCCAAATCCCACGGCGCTGAAACGTACTCGTAACGTATGGGCTGGCCTATGCGATATATAGAATCCACAAGCTCAGCGCCGGACTTAGAAAAGCTGATTTTCCAGAGTCGCGGAATGCGTTTGTCCGTCTCGATTACAGTGGCCGTCAGGTTATCGTCGAACTTGATTTCCATCCCCTGTCGCAATCCGCAGGAGAATGGGTCTCCCTTCTGGCAAAGAAGAAGCGCGAGCCACGAGCCGTCCGGCAAGCGTTCTGCGAGCCGCACCTCTATGCATGGCCCGCCCTGAGCGTCGCAGCCCTTGAGCGAGGCGGGTAGAGTGCGACTGGTGTTGAAGACCAACAGGTCGCCCGCACACAGGAAATCGCCTATGGAATCGAACCGCGTGTGCGTTACCTCCAGCGTCCCTCTGTCAATGACCATCAGGCGCACCTGATCGCGCGCCACACCTCTGCGCTCCGGCGGCTCTTTGGCCGCCAGTTCCGGCGGCAGATTAAATGAGAAAGGCGCAGACATAATTGTTAAGGGATGAGGGATGAGGGCGGAGGGATGAATAAGAAGGAGTAATAGCGTCAGCATGCAACAGGCTCAATCCATTTCATCCCTCATCCCTCATCCCTCATCCCTTCCTCTTGCCCCCAGTTCTTTTCCTGTGCTTGAAATCTCTTACCGTTGACGGCCTTTGATTCGTCGGAGGCCAGATATATGAAGACTTCTGTGACATCAGCCGGGTCTGCCCACTCATTCGGGTCTTCGTCAGGCTCCGCTCGGCGGTGCATCAGCGTGTTCATGTTGCCGGGGTCAACCCAGTTGACTCTCACGCCGCTCTCTTCCAGTTCCGCAGCCCATGTCTCCGACATTCCTTCGATGCCGAACTTGGACACTCCGTAAGCGCCCCAGCCCGGATAGCCCGTGCGCCCCGCGTCGCTCGTCACGTTTATGATGGAACCGCCGCGCTCTATCATCGCGGGCATAGCCTTCTTTATCAGCAGGTACGGCGCTATTAGATTTACTTCGAGCACGTTGCGAAAATCTTCCAGCGGATAGTCCAGCAAGTAAGGCATTGGCGTCGGCCCTATGCTCGAAGCGTTATTGACCAGAACGTCAAGGCGGCCTCCGAACTCTGCAAGGGTCGTTGCAACCACACGCTCTATTTCATCCTGACGACCGAGGTCTGCGACGATGAGAACCACCTGCGCTTCAGGCGAGGCTTCACGAATTCGCTCTCTCACTTCTTCGAGCGCAGGGCGGCTGCGCGCCGTGATAGAGATTCCTCTCGCGCCCTCACGCGCGTAATCAATAGCCAGTTGACGCCCCAACCCTTGCGATGCCCCGGTAATCAATACGTACTTTCCTTCAAGCCTCTTCATTCGACCTCCAAATCCTTACCGCCAACTACCCTGCCCACAGATCATTATCTAGACTCTTCAATTCAAAGCGCGTTTCGGAGACAGTCAAATTTTAATCCCCACATGGACAAGGAGCAATGCCGAGGACTATTTCAGGCAGTGGGGCGATGGAGTATCGCTACCATTTTTGAGCCGACAAGCATACGGACTGCTGCGCATCAGCAACATTCTATTACTCCATTAGCGCGTTGATTTGAAATTAGCGCAACGTCTTACTTAGCGCCTTATCCGAACTTAATCTACACGCATGACGACAGGGACACGCGCACGCATCCCGTTGTCAGTCTCCAGAAAAGTAAATCTCCAATCCCCGCGCCTGATGTTATGCGGAAGGGTGATGCTAACTCCGGCCTCTACGTCAACGGGCATAAAGCTTAGCTGGCCTCCCGCGCCGTCGAGCGTGATGCGCAGATCATCGGCTGTTGCCACGGTGAAGTCGCCGCGAAAGATAAGAGTGTCGCCGGGATGAGCCGCGAAGCTCGTCGGCCTATCCGGCCCCTCCCACAGGAAAACAGGCTTATTCCTCACCTCGATTACATCTACCTGAAACGGCACCGGATGCTCCGACAGCTTATACGCGATTGTCTTTGACCAATCAGATACCAGCCCTTCCTGCCATGTGCGCGTCCTCAGTTCTACCGCTCCGGGTGCGAGCGCCGCCGGAACATGCACATGTAGACTTCTTGGATTTAATGTTTCAACGACTAGATGCTGACCATTCTGACTGAACTCCACTTCGGTGCGCTCTGAGTGCTCCAATGGCTCTGTGCTTGTAACTACTAAGTTAGCCCACTGGCCGGGCGCTACAGGCTTCATTCCGTTTGACCAGAGTTCCAGCGGTACAGGCCCGGAGGTAACGACAAAGCTGAGAGGCTGGCTGAATGAGCCGACGCCTTCTCTGGTAATTCCTACCCTAACCGTAGCACTGCCTTCAGGCATATTCTTCGGAACGTCGAATGCCACGTCTTGCGCAGACGCGCCCGAATCGAAGCGATGCACATTACCCAATGAGTCTGTGATCTCGATCTCGTCGTCTCTGTGAAAGTTTGTGCCGAAGACCCATATCAACTCTCCCGGTCCCACTCGCTCCGGCGTGAGGTGATCCAGCAGGGGCGGCTCCCACTCTGCTATCTCTACGGCCACAGGCGCGCTCCTTTGACCGTAGACTTCGACTAATACCTGCCACTGGCCGGGCGCGACATCTTCCGGCACGATAACTTCGAGCGACTGCTCGCCTCCGCGCAGATCGTTGGTAACATAATGCGAGCCTCCAATACGCGCGGTTAGCTTGACACTGCCTCGAATGAAATACGCTTTCACTTTAGAAGTGTCTTCCGCACTCAGACGATAACCTTCAAGCTCCAGCACAGAGTTCACCGCGCCACGCCGGGGAGCGCAGCGCTCTAAAAGAGGCCCGCTGTTTTGTGCCCCCGCAGGAAAGAGAAAGGCCGTCATGGATAGAATGGCGTAAAGAAGAGAGGGCGCGATAATCCGAAACGGCCTACGGAATGAAGTCATTAAAGTTGTTGAATAGAAGATCACTGAACTCCTCCCGTTATGCGATGGTGATGGCGGTTCAGTTTGAAACTCTAAGCCGGGATATATTGGCGCGCTCGTATTGAAACTGACTCGCTATTTATCGGTTTCCCGGCATCGGATTCGACACGCTAAGCTCCGCCGCATTTAGAGGCGACGCCGTGACGCATAGTAAAGACGGGGAGCAGTCAATCAACTCTTTTACCTCAGATTCCTTTTTAATGGATTTGGTTGACCGGCCCCCGCTTTAAGACGGCTCTGGCCGCTCGGATAAGGCTTGCGATGACGGCCACCGGTTGGGCCTAACAACTCATTCAACCGGAGCGCGAACAGCGCGGCTTTCATTTGCAAGATTGAAGGCTTGATACATTGAATGCGCGCCCGGTTATTTCGGGCGTTGGGCACTTCATCTATTGTAAAAAGTTCTTGCCAATCTAATAACCGGTGTTAGAATTCTAACCCTGCTGTTTGCAAGCTCGCTCGCCGCAATCTCAGGCGGCTTCCATCAACCTGGCTCTTTCCTAAAGAAGAAAGGAGACTACGCATCATGACAGACGCTAGAACCCCGATGGCCGTCGCAGTCACCACTTTTGGGATTTCCATTTTTGATTTCTTTGCTAAGACAGGCCGAGAGCTTCGCACATATAAATTGAGCCAGACCCAGTACGTTGATGATAGCTCAACTAATGGCGAGCTAGCATCAGACCCGGTAGCGGTAGCTTCAGGCAACCGACTACATGTCGTTGGGGCAGCCCGGAGCTTCTACGGATATGTGGTCCCGCTCGAAGGTATTCGGCACTACGATAATGGAAATTGGGAAGACCTCCCAAACCCTGGCTGGGGCTTTAGAGATGCCCCGACTATATGCTCTGTGGGAGATGAGCGACTCGATGTCTTCGTCATTGGGAAAGACAAGCAGCTCTGGCATAGCTACAGGGACAAAAATGTGAGGGGCTGGGCACCCTGGATAAATGACGCTCCGAGATTTGATAGACCAGGCGGGTTAATATCTGCTCCCGCAGCGGTATCTTGGGGGAGCACACGTATTGATATTGTAGCGATGGATATAAATAAGGAACTCTGGCACGTGTGTTATGACCACTCTGCGGGAGGATGGATGGGATGGCATCCGATTGGTGGTACTGGAACCTCTGCCCCAACGATTTGTTCAATGTGGCCGGGTCGGCTTGACATCTTCATTCGCGGACAAGACGATACCATCTATCAGAAAACCTGGGATAATGGGTGGCGTGATTGGGACAATTACATAAATGCCCCTCCCTACGGTGGCGCATCCTCCGGCCCTGTGGCTGTAGCCGTACCCCCAAATCTGATTTATGTCTTTGCTCGTGGCAAGAATTCGACGGCAGCCGTCTGGCACATTCAATGGGATGGAAAGAAATGGGGAAAGTGGCTCCCCACCATTGTCAAAGGGCGCTAGAACGGAGGAGAGGTATAAGCGCCGACACTACCCAAAAGGCTTATAACGAGCGCCCTATGAGGAAGGCGTAAGCGGCTCGTTCCGGCAATAGACTGCCCAACAACTCATTCAACCCGACGCCTCGATAGCATTCTTTTCATGCTTGTCCTCTGCGTTGGATGTTGTATGCTTTATGCGTGGGCGGTTGAATTCAAGCGTTCGGCGGCGTGAGCACATGATGCAAGACCTGGATCGTCAGCTCGATTATTGGAACCGTATGGGTCCTCGCAAATCTTTCGGTCACCCGGTTAACTTCGAGCGCCTGAAGCAATGGTTGTCTCCCGGCAGCCGTATACTCGACGTGGGTTGTGGCTACGGTCGGGCGCTGGGTCTACTGTTTGGGCGTGGCTATCACAATCTGATCGGCTGTGATCTCGCTCCGGCGATGGTCGCCATGGCCCG
>DATHJK010000480.1:0-4015 GCA_035316225.1 Pyrinomonadaceae bacterium | reverse complement strand
CATCTTTCAAAAACCTCCTCGCGGAAAGCCCGTAAATCTTGCGCTCACCTTCCGCCCTTGAAATCAATTCTAACACACGAGCCGCCCGGACACAGGCTAGACCGTAAGCGGCATGCGCGGAAAACTCTCTCCGAATGGCTTTACGAAAACGGCGCGCTGGCGGTTGCAACTGTCTTGTGGCCTGCGCGTCTGTCAACTGCCCCGATACAAAATTTCACCTCTCACTTGCTTATTATCATGTCTTCCGGTTTATAATCGCGCCCAAGTTCTTAGTTTGAATTTTTAAGAAATAACAGGGTGTCCAGAGATTTCAACCTTCCCGCATTCCCTAAAATTTCAAGGAGCAATAAATTGAGATCAATCGTTTTATCGGTAGCCTGCTTTGCGCTCGCGCTCGCCTTAACCCCTAACCTATCGGCGCAGCAACCCGCAGCCGCCACGCTGACTGGCAGAGTCTTAGACCCCAACGGCGCAGTGATAATGGGCGCGCATGTAACTGCTATGCAGAAGGCAACGGGAATCAAACGCGCAACGACTACTAACGACGAAGGGGTTTTTGTTTTCCCGAATTTGCCAGTTGGTGTTTATGAAGTGAGAGCGCAGGCAGGAAACTTTGCGGAAAGAGTTTTTTCCTCGTTCGAGCTTCAGGTAGGCCAGACTACCAACCTGGACATTCCTCTTGAATTGACTCACGGAACAACAATCGTTGAAGAAATTATTAACTCCAGAGAACTCGTCAACTCCAGCACGTCTGTTGTTGACAGCGTTATCAATAGACGCGAGGTTGAGAACCTGCCGCTTAACGGTCGAAACTTCCTTGAACTCGCCCTCTTGATTCCGGGCAACTCGCCAGCGCCGAACTTTGATCCGACGAAGACAAATACGGTCGTCATCTCTTCAGCCGGACAACTGGGGCGCGGCGGCAATGTGACTGTGGACGGCGCTGATGATAACGACGATGTAGTTGGCGGCGCTGTGCAGAATATCTCTCAAGAGGCTGTCGCGGAATTTCAGATTGCGACCAATCGCTTCTCTGCGCAACTTGGGCGCTCAGGCTCGGCGGTCATCAACATCGTCACCAAATCCGGCACAAATGAGCTTCACGGCTCAGCTTCGGTCTACTTCCGCAACAGAAGCTTGCAGGGGCTTCCCGCCACATTTGACAGAACCTTCGGTCAGACGCCGCCGTTCGACCGCGAGCAGTACGCATTCGCGCTCGGTGGGCCAATCAAGAGGAACAAGGCATTCTTCTTCGGCTCGTTCGAGTATCGTAATCAGGACGGCGCAGTGTTAGTAGGCTCGCGCAATCTGGCCTCGCGCTCAATCGTAAGAGGCTTTGCGCCCGCGCCGCTCAATGATCTGTTTACGACGAATCGTGTTGACTGGAATCCTACAAATCAGGACCAACTCTATTTTCGTTACTCGCTCGAACGCGAAGACGACGTAGCGGCGAGCACATTGATACGTTCAATCGGCTCGGCCTCGCAGCGACAATCGAGCCGCAATAACACTCAATCATTTCTGGCAAACTACACGCGCACGCTGACGCCGCGCGATGTAAACAGCTTCAGCTTCAGCCTGAGCACTTTCATCAATCGCACGCAGCCTGTCACCGTAGCGCCGCAGCTAACTTTCCCAAGCCTTCAAGACGGCGCATCATTCCGCGTCCCACAGCAGACACGCCAGCGCAGGCTTCAGTTCACAGACACCTTCACTGCTGTGCGCGGTAATCACACGTTGAATTTCGGCGGCGAGATTCAGCGCGTGAATTCCGATTTCAACCTCGGAGTCTTTCAGCAGGGGCGCATAGAACTCATAGAAGACTTTCCTGATTTCGACCGCAACGGCGACGGGCGCGTTGACGATAACGACCTGCTCTTTGCCGTCACGCTGCGCAGCGCTTTTCCAGATCGCCCGCTCATCATCCCGGATGCGAACAACACTTACTTCGCAGCTTTCGTTCAAGACGACTGGCGCGTCAGTCCGCGCTTCACTCTGAATCTGGGATTGCGTTACGAACTAGACACGGACGTTAAGAACGTGAGCCGTGTGGATGAGATTAACCCGCTCGTTGCGCCGTTTCTTAATGGCACGAGGTCAAGGGACACCAACAATTTCGGGCCGCGCGTAGGGTTCAACTACGCGAGCCGTGACGGGCGCACTAGCATTCACGGCGGATACGGCATCTATTACGACCGCGTGACGCTTGAGATTCAATCGCTGGAGCGCGGTCTTGACGGGCGCGCCCTCCCGATTGAAGTCCGTGCGGGAAACGTCTTCTTCATACAGCCGCAATGCTTGTTCAATCCCGCGTGCGGAACGTTCCCACCGCCCGCGCCCACGCTTGCGAATCCGTTCACAGGATTCATCTTGCCGGGCGCAGGAGCAGGTGGCATCAACATCATCGCCAACGATCTACAGAACCCTATGATTCAGCAGATGAATCTGGGCGTGCAGCGCGAGATTTTTGGAAACTACGTCGTGCGCGCAGATTACCTGCACAACTACGGCACGCACTTCATCATTGGGCGCACCATTGGCAGCGTCTTCAATCCTGTTGTCGGCGGCCCAGACCTTGTGAAGAATATTGAATCGAGCGTGAAGACGAAGTACGACGGCTTTCTGCTAAGTTTCGAGCGACGCTTCTCGCGCGGCTACCAGTTCCGCGCGTCCTACACGCTGTCGAAAGCTTTCAACTACGCGAACGACGATCAGATTCCTTTCTCGAATGGGCCGATTGATCCGAACAATCTTCAGTTAGAGTACGGGCCGACGCCGAACGACCAGCGCCACCGTTTCACATTTTCTGGAGTGTTCGAGCTGCCCGCCAGCTTCCGTCTCTCGCCCATCTTCACGTTAGCTTCCGGCGTGCCTATGGACATTCTGTTGCCGGATGGAACGTCGCGCATCCCATCTTTGCAGCGCAACGCCGGAGGCCGCCTGTTTCACACGGGCGCGGAGCTTAACGCATTCATTCAACAGGTGAACGCTGCGGGTGGAGTGAACGGCCAACTGCTCCCGCTTGTCAGCGATGATGCGCGATTCAACGATAGCTTCAGCTCGCTTGACTTGAGACTATCGCGCATCTTCCGTCTGGGCGAGCGCGTGCGCGTCGAGCCGATTGCAGAAGTTTTCAATCTCTTCAACATAACGAACGTGCTCGGCGTATCGAACGTCAACTATTCCGGCTTCTCGAACGTGTTAGTGCGCGATAGCAACGACCCCAGCAATCCGGGCTTCCTGCGCTCATCAAGTTTCGGGCGACCCGTGACGACAGCGGGCGGAGTGTTCGGCTCAGGCGGCCCGCGCGCTTTCCAGTTCGCGGCGCGTCTGATTTTCTAATACAAGATGGTGGAAGGTGGGCAGAGCGCTCTATCCCTTCAATTCCTGAATCTCTTTTCCGCAAGCATTGAGCGAACAGGGCAAACTAAGGCGTCAACTCGGCGTGCGCACGGCGACCGCGATGGTCGTGGGCGAGGTGATAGCAGTTGGCATCTTCCTCACGCCTGCGGGCATGGCGAAATCGCTTGGCTCGCCGTTGCTGGTGCTAACGGTGTGGCTGGTGATGGGCGCGATGGCTTTGTGCGGCGCGCTCTGCTACGGAGAACTCGCTGCGAAATTTCCTGAAGCGGGCGGCGGCTATGTTTACCTGCGCGAAGCATACGGTGCGCCGCTCGCTTTTCTTTACGGCTGGATGGCTTTCCTGGTGATGGATCCCGGCATCACGGCAGCGCTCGCCGTCGGGCTTGCCAGTTACGCTGGCTACAGCCTCAATCTTTCGACAATCGGAATCAAAGCGGTGGCAATCTCATCAATCTTAATTCTCGCCGCTGTGAACATTCGCGGAGTACGACTGGGCGCGTGGCTGGTGCGATGGCTGACGATTCTAAAACTGGGCCTTCTAGCTTTCGTTCTGCTCTGGGGCTTCGGTTTTCAACTTGGCAGTTGGTCTAACTTCACACCGTTCGTTGCGCAACGCGCAGGCTCCGCGCCGATAGTCGCTGCTCTGGCCGGA
>DATHJK010000479.1:0-7954 GCA_035316225.1 Pyrinomonadaceae bacterium | reverse complement strand
AGTAAGAACAATCCTTGAACGCAAACCATTAAAGAGAGCCTCTTGCAAATAGGCTTCGCAAGAGGCTCTTCTTTTATTCTCCCATTACTGGCAGCAAGAGGATGCAGCGCTAACCTCGTTCGTCAGCGTAACCGGTTGCGTTGATGCAGTGCCCGTGCAGCACGAACTGCTCTCCGGCAGATTGTCTTCAAGCACTACGAAGACTTCCCACTCGTTGCCGTCTGGGTCGCGCACCCAAGTTTTATCCTGAACCGCGTAGCAACAGTTGGTCTGCATCTCGTCGCGCGTTAAAAGCCCCAACTCAATCCACCTGTCACGAACGGCGAGCACGTCTTCGGTCGTGGCGACCTGAACGCCCAGGTGCGAGAGAGCACCTTGATCTTGAAAGGTATGCTGGTTAAGAGTCAGGTTGAGCGGCGGGTTCTGCACGTCGAACTTGGCGTAACCGGCGCGCACCTTGCTAGGCTCTATCCCTAACATCTTTTTGTAGAACTCTATGCTCTGCTCAACATCTTTAACGTTGAGCGCCAGGTGAGCTTTCAACGCTTTCACAGTCTTTACATCCTTGATTTCCATCTCGTCTCTCCTTTAGAATCATATTCGCTTGTGCGAATTTGTAGAGAGAATAAACCCGAGCCATATATATGTCAAGGCATATTTGTCATTCGGGCTGAAATTTTTTCGCAGGCTCTGTTAGCATGGGTTTTGTGATTGCACAGATGGGCGCGGAAGATTGGGAGCAGGTGCGTTCGATATACGTGGAAGGCATAGCGACGGGCTATGCTACGTTCGAGACGGAAGCCCCTGCGTGGGAGCGTTGGGACATGAGCCATCTTCCCTTCGCACGGCTCGTAGCGCGCGATGGCAACGCCATTAAAGGCTGGGCGGCGCTCAGTCCGATCTCAAGCCGCACGGTTTATGCTGGAGTAGCAGAGGTAAGCGTTTACGTGGGCCATGCGTTCAGAGGCGCACACGTGGGCCGCGCTCTACTGGAAGCGCTTATAAAAGCCTCGGAGCATGGCGGAATCTGGACATTGCAGGCGAGCATCTTTCCCGAAAATCATGCGAGCATACGTCTACACTTGCGCTGCGGTTTCCGTGAAGTTGGCAGGCGCGAGCGAATAGCTAAATTGAAAGGCGTGTGGCGTGATACGGTTCTATTAGAGCGACGAAGTAAGAGGGTGGGAGAGGGTTGAACTATGGCGAAAGAGTTTTCGATGGAGACTTTTTTCAAGGCTCTGGCGGATCGCACGCGGCTTCGATTGCTTCACCTGATGGGCGAAGAAGAGGTTTGCGTCTGCTTCTTTGTAGAAGTCTTAAAGACGAATCAGCCGAAGATTTCGCGCCATCTGGCGTACCTGCGCAGGGCTGGCGTAGTCTCCGCACGGCGCGAAGGCAAGTGGATGCACTATCGCGTGACGGAGCCGCCGCACCCGCACGCCGCGCGCATCTTCCGAGAGGTTCGAGCGTGGCTGAAGGAAGAGCCTGAGATGCAGCGAGACCGCACGCGCCTAGCCAGAGTTTGCTGCGCGCCGCAACCTCCGGTGCAGCTACGTGGCGCACCGCGCCCCAAAAGTTTTTCGGCTTAGTCAATCTTGCGCTTCAATTTCAGCACAGCTATCTCTGGCCGCGCGCCCAATCGCACGGGCAGACCTATGACGCCCGTGCCGCGCGAGACGTAAAGCTGTGTTTCGTCCTGAATGTAAAGCCCGCGAATGTACTTCATCTCCTTGCCGAAGCGCGCGGGCGCGCCCAGTATGGGAAAGCTCACCTGTCCGCCATGTGTATGGCCGCTCAGGATAAGCGAAAAGTTTTTCGCTTCGGGAAGATCGAAGACCACAGGCTGGTGCGAGAGAAGCACCGACGGCTTTTTCAAGTCCATTCCGTAAGACGTGCGCGCCCAGTCGGCACCGGCCCATGACCAATCGTCAACGCCCGCGAGTTGCAGCACATCAGAGCCGCGCCTGATCCCGGTGTTCGCGTTCTTGAGCACACTGATCTGCTTCGCTTCAAGGGCACGCGCGGTCAAACGCGGGTCTGTGTAGTGATCATGATTGCCAAGCACAGCCCAGACGCCTTCGGGCGCGCTTAATTCGCCGAGCGCTTCGGCGCAAGGCTCTATGTAACGGCGATACGCGGTAGTGTAATCGCCTGTCAGAGCTATCAGGTCTGGCCTTGTCTGTTGGGCCAACTCAACGACGCGCCTCACATCTTCAATGGGAACGAGACGGCTGTGATGAATGTCCGAGACCTGCGTTATGCGAAACCCGTCGAAGCTTTGGGGCAGATCGCGTATGAAGATGTCCGTCTCGGTCACTTCATAGCTGTGCGGCTCGACCAGAGTCGCGTAAGCAGAGGTCGCTGAAACGGCCACGAGCGGCGCTGCCACCAGCCCGCCTAAGAATTGTCTTCTAGTAAAACCCGCCATGTTGATGATGATTGTAGCACCGGTTTAAGCCTTGACAATCTCTCATCAGCAGTTAGAATAATCCCCCTGAGCCGGAGATGTGGCCGAGTGGCTGAAGGCGGCGGTTTGCTAAACCGTTAAGGGTCAAAAGCCCTTCACAGGTTCGAATCCTGTCATCTCCGCCATAAATTTTCCGAAAAAGAAGCGAACGGGTTGCTTGATTAGAATTTCAGGTAACCCGTTTCTCTTTTATCCTCAAGGCTGCTCCCCACGCTTTTCCCTCCTTGCGCGCCGAAGACAAAAGCGACTAAAACATTTGGGTCTGGAATTCTCCTCCTCAAAAAAACGGATGCCGGATGTCAGGTGTTAGTAAAAGCTGATGACTGACATACATCATCTGACATCTCTTTTTTCAAAAAGCCGAAGGAGATAAACTCAAATGCTTCCTGAGCTATGGAATAGCAAAGTCCTGCCGGACATGTTCAGCCTCAGCCTGAGCGTCGGAGAGAAGATGCTGCGGCCCGTTATCGTCTACCTGTTTCTGGTCATAGCGCTTCGTATATTCGGCAAGCGCGAGTTGGCCCAACTGAACCCGTTCGATCTGATTGTGTTGCTGTCGCTGTCGAACACTGTTCAGAACGCAATAATAGGCGACGACAATAGCGTGACGGGCGGACTTGTAGGCGCATTCGCGCTGCTGCTTATCAACTACCTTGTGGTACGCTTTCTCTTCAAGCATCGCCGTCTTGATCAATTCATAGAAGGCAAGCCGACTATTTTGATAGAGAACGGGCTGTTGCGAAAGAAAGAGATGGCGAAGGAGCTATTGACCGAATCGGAGTTGTTGACGGTCGTTCATCGCCAGGGCTTTTCCGGTCTTAAAGATGTTGAGAAATGCGTAATTGAACCCGGCGGAATCTTCTACCTTCAGGGCAAAGAGCCGCCGCTCTCGGAGCAGCGATACAACGAAATCAGTAAAGCGCTTGGCGAGATACGCAGTCTCATGGAAGAGATAAAGAAGGAGAAAAGCGGTGATAAGTGATAAGTGATAAGAGAAAAGCCGTGAATCGTAAATCGTAAATCGTTAATAGATGAAAGATTTACTTCCATTCACCGTTTACTATTTACCATTCACCCTCTCATCACTCATCACTCATCACTTATCACTTAAGTCATGTCTGTCCGCGTTCGTTTCGCACCATCGCCGACGGGTTACCTGCACATAGGGGCTGCACGCAGCGCGCTCTTTAACTGGCTCTACGCGCGCCACACGGGCGGCAAGTTTCTGCTTCGCATAGAAGATACAGACTTGCAGCGCTCGACCGATGAATCAACGCGCTCGATTCTTGAAGGGCTTGAATGGCTTGGTCTTGATTACGACGAAGAGTTGATTTTTCAATCCGACAATGCGCCCAAACACAGGGCGGCGGCACTGCGTCTAGTTGAAGAAGGAAAAGCTTACAGGGATTTCACGCCGAAGGCCGAGCGCACCGACACGAACGTCAAGCAGGAGATTGCCGAGCGCGCACGCGCACATGCAGCCGAAGGCGTGGATCATCGCAGCAATCCTTTTCGAGATATGTCGAAAGAAGAATCAGACCGGCGCGCAAGCAATGGTGAATCCTTTGCCATTCGTTTGAAAGTCCCGCGCGAGGGGGCGAGCAGGTTCACTGACGCAGTTTACGGCGAACAGGAGCGCAAGTTTGTGGAGATTGAAGATTTGGTGCTGCTGCGCTCGGACGGCCACCCGCTTTACAACCTGTCCGTCGTTATGGACGACATAGAGATGGGAATCACGGACGTGATTCGCGGTCAAGACCACCTGACGAACACGCACAAGCAGGTTCTGATTTACGAAGCACTGGGCGCGCCCGCCCCGCGCTTCGCCCATCTTCCACTCATACTCGCGCCGAACAAAGCTAAACTTTCAAAGCGCAAGCACGGCGAGGTCGTAAGCCTCACCACTTACCGCGACCGTGGGTTTGTGCCAGCCGCTTTCAGAAATTTTCTTGCCCTCATGGGCTGGTCGCCGCCGGATGGCAAAGAGATAATGACGAAGGAGGAGATGGTCGAAAATTTCTCGCTCGAACATGTTGGCCGGGCCAACGCCGTCTTCAACTTCAGCGAAACAGATCCGCGACAATGGACTGATGCGAAAGCCATCTGGATGAACGCGGAGTACATTCGCACGATGCCCATGCAGGACTTGCTGCCGATGGCTCGCGCCGAGTTGGAATCGAGCGGACTGTGGCGAGACGAGTACAATGGTGAGAAAAGCGAGTGGTTCGAGAAGACGGTTGATCTGATTCGTCAGCGCTTCTTCACGCTCAAAGATTTTTCTGGACAGGGGCGCGCCTATTTCGCAGACGATTTCGAGATGGACGAAGCGGCTGTGAAGAAGAATTTGACGAAAGAGCCGCGACTGAAAGAGCTTTTGCCCGCACTGGCTGAAAGCATGGAAAAGATAGAGCCGTTCACTGTGGAGACCGGCGAGACTGCGCTTCGAGCCTTCGCGGAAAGCACGGGCGTGAAAGCGGGGCTTCTAATCAACGCCGCGCGCACGGCATTGACCGGACAGTCAGTTGGCCCATCAATGTTCGACGTGTTCGCGGCCATAGGGCGCGAGCGATCAGCCCGGCGACTTCGCCGCGCCGCAGAGCTTATATGAAGGTGGTGATAAGTGAATAGTGATAAGTGATAAGAAGGAAAGGAAAGGAATACAGAATTCAGTAGTCAGTAGTCAGTAGCCAGAATGTAAAGGCTTTATCTTCTGAATTCTGTCTCCTTCTCTTATCCCTTATCGCTGCCTTTGAGGAGACAATTAATGTTGAAAAGATTTTTCTTGATTGCTGCGCTTGTCATTGCGTCATCGTCTCTGTCCTTCGCACAGCAGGAGAATGCAAACGTGACGACGACGCGCAGGCGCACGACGACGCGGGCGACTCCTGCAAAACAGGTGGGGCAAAACAGTAATGCGCAACAGACTGAGCAGGCGGCGCAGACACAGACGCGCAGGGCATCGACCAATCAGAACGCTGCTGCGGGCGCTGGCGATCCAACTTCGCGCGGCGTGCTCGCAGCATTCAACGCGCTGCTCGAAGGCATTCGTCACAGCGATGTTAACAAGGTGGCGAACGCTTACTGGAACTCGCCGCAACTGGTACTCTTTAACAACAACGGGTCGGTGACGCGCGGATGGGAGACCATGCGCGCCAATCGCGCAAGCTCCTACCCGAACATGAGGGATGTTAAATTGGACGTGCGCGACCTGCGCGTGACGATGCTGGGGCGCGACGGAGCGCTCGTCACATGCCTCTGGACACAATCTCAAACCGCGAACGGGCAATCCGAGACCGCTTCGGGTCGCATGACGCTGGTCTTCAAGCGCATAGGCAATAGTTGGAAGGCCGTTCACCTGCATACCTCGCCCGACGCGCCCAGCCCGTCGCGCGTGCTGCCTTCCGAGCGACCAACTCAGCCCGGCACTCCGTAATACAGCCCATTTAGCCAAAGAAAAAGAGACGCTCACGGCAATGCGCAAGCGTCTCTTTCGGTGTAACTGTTGGGATTGACCTTGTAGCCTGGCTCTGTGCGCGGCCTGCCCTGGAAGGAGGCGCTACACAGTGAACCTACTCAGGACGACAATCCGAACAATCTCGAATTATCTGAAGTAGGCCAGGTCTCAGCCACCTCACTGTGATTAGAACTCATATATTTTTGGATCACCTCCTTTCCAGTGTTACTTTAGATAATAAATAACAATCGGTTGTCCGTCAAGAACTTATTTTGCACGCTATGTTGTGTCCCGGAGGAAAGATAATTGCCCTCCGACGTAAACCGCTTCCGCGTGCTCTATGCCGTAGAAGTAGCCTATCTCCCTGTAATCCTCGCAATCGTGCACGACGAAATCCGCAAGCTTTCCCTCTTCCAACGACCCCTTACTATCGCCTCTATTGAGACTGTAAGCGGCGTTGATGGTCGTGGCGGTTATAGCCTCTGCGGGCGTCATCTTCATGTGAGTAGAAGCCAGCGATAAAACCATCTGCATTGAAGTGGTTGGCGACGAGCCGGGATTGAAATCCGTTGCGAGCACTACTGCTAATCCTGCATCAATCATGTCGCGCGCCGCCGGATAACGATTTAATCCAAGAGCATAAACGGAAGCAGGCAGAAGTACGGGCTGAACGTGCGCACTTTTAAGCGCGGTGATGCCTGCGGCGTCCGTATGTTCCAGATGGTCTGCGGTCGCAGCCGATAGTTCCGCCGCGAGTTGCGCGCCGCCCGAAAGAGAGAGTTGATCGGCGTGGATGCGAAGCCCCATTCCGTTAGAGCGCGCTGCCGAAAGGATGCGCCGCGCTTCAACTTTGGTGAAAACCTTCTCTTCGCAGAACACATCGCAGTATTCTGCCAGATTTCCGCGCGCGACCGCAGGCAGCATCTCTTCTATTATGAGCGCTACGTACTGCTCGCGCCGCGCGGTGTATTCCTCCGGCACGTCATGCGCGCCCAGGAATGTCGGCACAAGAGCGAGCGCTGTTTCTTCGTCCAGCCTTTTAATCGCCCGAAGGATTTTCAATTCGTCTTCGAGCGAAAGGCCATAGCCGGATTTAGCCTCGACAGTCGTAGTTCCGCCGCGCAGAAACCACTCGCTATATTTTTTCCCCGCTCCAACTAATTCATCTAACGACGCAGCGCGCGTGCGACGAACTGTTGATTTAATTCCACCGCCGCTCGCGGCTATCTCTTGATAAGTAGCGCCGCTCGCACGCATCTCGTACTCGTCCACGCGCGTCCCGGCAAAAACCGGATGCGTGTGCGCGTCAACGAAGCCGGGCATAACGACGCGGTTTCGCGCGTCAATAATTTCCCAATCCGCTTCAACGAGCGGCTCTATCTCGCTTCGCTCACCTACTCGCGTAATGCGCCCATCGCGCACGATCATCGCGCCGTCTTCAATTATAGAAAGCTCGCGCATTTCATCAAAAACGCGCGGACGCGCTTCACCTTTAAGCGTGACGAGTTGTGAGCAGCCTATGATGGCGAGCATAAAACAGTCTGGAGTCTGGAGTCTGGAGTCGAGAGTCAAAGGCCAAAAGCTTTTTCTTCTGACTCCCGACTCCAGACTCCAGACTCCAGACTGCACTATTTCATATAGCGATCAAGAAAGTCTGCAATCGCCGGGTAGAGCTTCAGGCGGTTGGCGAGTTTCACTATGCCGTGCCCTTCGTCCGGGAAGAGCATGTATTCTACGGGTGCGTTGCGCGCGCGCAGGCTATTCACTATCTGCTCGGCCTCCGTGTAAGGCACGCGCGGGTCGTTTCGTCCTGCGACGACCAGGAGCGGAGATTTGATGCGATCAACTTTTGCAATCGGCGAGATTGAATGAAGAAAATCCAGATCGCGTTCGAGCGAGCCATACTCTACCTCGCGCAAGCGTCGGCGATAACCTTTCGTCGTTTTCAGAAAACTCTCGAAGTTGACTATGCCGTACTGTGCGACCGCCGCAGCCCAAAGGTCTGGATAAAGAGTCACAGCGGCGTAAGTCAT
>DATHJK010000478.1:0-3215 GCA_035316225.1 Pyrinomonadaceae bacterium | reverse complement strand
TTCTCGTCGAATGAAGTTGCCAGGCTTCGGTCGCTTTCGCCACACATGCAGACGGAAGCCTTTTTTAACTGTTGGACGCGCAAAGAGGCATATATCAAGGCTCGCGGCGAAGGTCTTTCCTATCCACTGGACCAGTTTGATGTATCGCTGGCGCAGGGCGAACCGGCGGCTCTGCTTGCGACCAGACCCGATGCGCAAGAGGCTTTGCGATGGTCTGTCAAAGAACTCAAGTGCGAACCCCGTTACGTGGCCTCTCTTGTCGTTGAAGGGCAAGCTCGGCATTTTGAATATTGGCGATGGTCGCCGCAGTAATGAGCAAGAGGAAATTTAATGATGAATGCTAGCGAACAGGACGAAAATTTAATCGCGCCGTATGGCGGCGCTCTCGTCCAACTGCTGGTGTCAGAAGAAGAGCGCGAGCGTGTGCGCAGCCGCGCGGCCAGCTTGCCGCGTCTTCAGCTTACTGCACGGAACGTCTGCGATCTGGAGCTTCTCGCCACAGGAGGCTTCTCCCCCGTTGACCGCTTCATAGGACAAGCGGATTACAGCCGCGTGCTTGAAGAGATGAGACTCGACGACGGAGCGCTGTTCCCCATCCCCATCACGCTTTCCGTCAATCCGCCGCTTGGTCTTAAACTCGACGGCGAGGTAGCGCTGGCCGACTCCTACAACAATCTGCTCGCTATCATGCGCGTCGAGGAGATTTACGAATGGGACAGGAAAAAGGAGGCGCTGGCGGTTTGCGGCACGAATGACCTG
Source organism: Pyrinomonadaceae bacterium (assembly GCA_035316225.1). Lineage (GTDB taxonomy): Bacteria > Acidobacteriota > Blastocatellia > Pyrinomonadales > Pyrinomonadaceae > 3-1-20CM-3-53-8. The sequence continues at coordinate 2,456 of DATHJK010000478.1, read as the reverse complement.
CGGCACCCCTTAGTTGCGGAGATGCACTCGTGGGGCAAGCTTAACATCGCAGGTGATCTGCGAGTCGTCGCGCTCCCGAAGCATTACGACTTTCGCTCGCTGCGCCTAACCCCTGCGGAAGTGCGCGAGCGGCTGGCTGGACTAGGCCACCGCAACGTCGTGGCCTTCCAGACGCGCAACCCACTGCATCGCGCGCACGAAGAGTTGACAGCACGCGCCGCCGCCCAACTAGACGGAACGCTCCTGCTTCACCCTGTGGTTGGTATGACCAAGCCGGGCGACATTGACCACTTCACGCGGGTGCGTTCTTACAAGGTGCTAACCGAACGTTACTACGACATCTCCCGCATGTTGCTCGCGCTGCTTCCGCTTGCAATGCGCATGGCCGGGCCGCGCGAGGCCGTGTGGCATGCTCTCATTCGTCGTAACTTCGGCGCGAATCACCTCATCGTCGGGCGCGACCACGCCAGCCCCGGCAAAGATTCCGACGACCGCCCCTTTTATGGTCCATACGACGCGCAGGAGCTTGTGGCGCGGCACAGCGCGGAACTCGGCGTCACGCCGATGCCTTTCTCCGAATTTCTCTATCTCCCGGAAGAAGACCGCTACGAAGAAGCCGCGCTCATTCCTGCCAGCGTGCGGACGGCTTCAATATCAGGTACGGAGGTCAGGGAGAGCTACTTGCAGCGCGGGCGACCATTGCCGCACTGGTTCACGCGGCCTGAAGTAGCGGACATTCTGGCGCAGGCACATCCGCCGCGACACCAGCAGGGCTTCTGTCTATGGTTCACTGGCCTGAGTTCTTCGGGGAAATCTACGACGGCTGATGTCCTGACAGTCAAGCTACTGGAACACGGGCGGCGTGTCACAGTGCTCGACGGCGACGTGGTGCGCACACATCTTTCCAAAGGGCTTGGCTTCAGTGCCGAAGACCGCGACACGAATATCCGTCGCATAGGATTCGTCGCCGCTGAGATCGCGCGGCACGGCGGCGTCGTCATCTGCGCAGCAGTCAGCCCCTACCGCGCGACACGCAACGAATGCCGCGCCATGATCGGCAATAATCGCTACATCGAAATCTTCGTCAATACGCCGCTCGAAGTCTGCGAGCAGCGAGACGTGAAGGGCATGTACGCTCTCGCGCGCGAAGGCAAGCTCAAGAACTTCACAGGCATAGACGACCCCTATGAGCCGCCGCTCAAACCGGAGATTGTGATTGACACGGTGAAGCGTTCGGCGGAGGAGAATGCCGAACGCATCCTGAATCATCTCATCGAACAGGGCTTCGTCCTGCCTTCACGTGATCAACCGTGAGGCCGCGAAGCAAATCTGCGCACGGCCTGCTTGAGCGAGCCGGTCGCAACCATAATCAAAGGGGATGAGGAATAAACATGTTATTCCTATTTCCAAAAGGCTGGAAAATTTCCTTGCAGAAAAATGGCATTAGGAATAAAGTTAACCGGAAGAAAGTAATATCCAAGCTGTACGTCAAAGGGTAGGGGCGCGGTGTAAATTGAGCAACCGCAGGCAAATGAGTCGAGCCTCGCTCGTAACAACCACAAAAAACAGATGAGGAGGATGAAATGGCGAGCGCAACAGAGAATGTTCAGACTATGAAAACGGGTTTGCAATTCGTCAGTGAGGCGGTGATACCGGGAGGCAGCAATCTTGTCAATGGAGACCTCAAACAGGCTGCAATCCATGCCGTCCTGGGCATTATTGCCGGATCAATTTTTGGCCTTCCCGGCGCGCTTCTTGTCGCTGCCAATTCCTTTACGAAGGCCACGACCGGTCACCATATCCATGAGGCGCTCAATCTGGGAGAGCCAACTGCGGCTAAGAAATAGGCCGGAGTAAGGAGATGGTTTTTTGTAGTCAGCCGGAAGCGGTGTGAGCAAAAAATAAGATGAAAAAGAGGACGTTTTTCGCGGGATTCATGGGTCTCGCTTCAGGCGTGTTTCTAGCCCAAAACTGGAGGGTGCTGACCAAGGAGGGGATTAAGTTAGGTATCCGGGCTGGACTTAAGGTCAGAGAAATCTCACAGCAAGCGATGGAAGATATCGAGGACCTCACAGCCGAAGCCACTCAAGAACTCTCGCAGCGCGATTCAGAGCATGAACAGCACGATTCGGAGCATGACCAGGAGGTTATGTAATGACTCGTAGGGGAGCAGTCTCTCTGGAGGATACAGAGGGAATGCGGCTGCTCTCCTCCATACGCGGGCGAGAACGCTGGGAGGTAACTGCTATCAGGCAGAGTCCCCGTGCGGCGCGGGCACTGGAGGATGCTCTGCTACAGTACCCGGGCGTTCTGGATGTGAAAGCCAATCCCGTTTCCGGGAGAGTTTTAGTCCTTTACTCTCCCGATACGCTCGGCCTGCACGTCGAGTCTCTAATACGAGACTCTTTAACTGAACTTTGGTTCCAAAGTGTTTCAGGAAATACAAACTCAAATAG
>DATHJK010000477.1:0-3655 GCA_035316225.1 Pyrinomonadaceae bacterium | reverse complement strand
CCATTGATTCAACCCTGCGTCGCCCAGAAATTCTATCTTGCCTATGACGGCAGCGTAGATGTTGATGAGCGTCTTCATCGCCGCGACTAGAAAAGCGCCCGAACCGCACGCAGGGTCGAGCAGCTTCATGTCCGGCAAAATATCGCGCAGAAGTTTCTGGCAGTAGAACGCATCAAGGTTGAGCAGCAAATCCGCCATCGTGTCGAAGCGGCGCGAGGCGAAAAGATTGTGATCTTTCACAGTGAAAAGCTCGCCCGTGTGAGGCGCGGAGGGAGGCGGCAGGGCGTAAGCGTTGATGCGGTCTAGGATGAGTTTATAAATAGTCTGCTCGCACAGGTACTGCGTAATCTCCGTGCGCGTGTAGTATGCCCCGAATGCTTTCTGGTTGATGTACTTCTCAAAGATGTAGCCGAGCACATCCGGTCTAATCTCATCAGCCTTGCCGCCCGGCGTATCGTCCAGATTCCACGAATAGCTCTCGAAAAGTCGAAAGAGATTTTCAAAAGCCACGTCGGGTACGGCAATCTTCGGCCAGCGCTCTTCAATCCCGTGTTTTAGGAAAAGTCCGCCGTTGAGATAGGGGATGCCGCCAATAAGTTTCTGCGCCGACTCGCTACGAGCCTTCTCCGGCTTGGCAAAGCCTTCAAAAAAGAGCGCATCAAGGAATTCGCTGTAATAGCGATTCGTGCCGCGCTCACGGCTCTTTTTCAACTCTCTTTGAAGGTACGTGTAATCCTGTTTCGCTTCGTGTCCCTTGATGAAGCCCTTGCTTTGCAGGAAATAGATGAACATCAAACGGTTCAGGAGGACGGATGCGTACCAGCGCCGGTCATGCTCATCGTCAATGCCACTGATGAGTTCGAGGAAAGCTAGGTGCTGCTGGCGGAACTCGTTATAAAACTTCTTCGTGACGCGCTCCACGTCTAGCGCGCCCTTGAGCTTGCTCGCCACCTCCGTGACCGCTATGTTGCCCGCTTCGTCAAGCTCGCTAATGTCAACAACCATCGCGCTCAGCTTCTGCAAGAAGAGATCGGCGGGCTGCCCACGCATGAACGTGTGATCGCGCGGATATGTCTTCCCGCCCTCGCGCTTCGCCCAGTACCAGAGGCTCTGCGTGCGCTGGCGGTCGAGAAAGATAAGCAAATTTTCGTAGTGCAGTTTGGAGATTTCCGCGTGAATGGCACGGCGCGTCTTCGCTTCTGGTATCGCACCATCTGCCGCCGTTATCTCATAAACGACAACACCGGAGAGTTGCGCAATTTGAACGCGCTGGAAGTTTTCGCCGTTTATTTCAAATGAGCCGGGTTGCCGTTCGGCAGGCCGCGACCAACCTAATTCTTCAATGAATAGCTCACGGAAGTTGAAATCATTGAGGCAAGCGCGCACGCGCGAGGTGTCGAAAGACATCTATCTTCAGCCTCCCTTTTTCTCGAACAGTCCTAAAGAGCAGATGCTCTGCGGCTCTTGCTGCTCTTCGTTGCTTTCGTCCGTGATGCACAAGCGATCTTCATCTCGCAGGGCGATCACGAGGTCGGCAAGTTGGTGGTCGCTGATGCCTGTTTTGAGTTGACGATTGAGCGTGTCAATCGCCGCCTGTTTGAGCGGGAAACGATAAATCTCATCAATCGCACGGTTGAGAGTCTGCGACTCAAAGAGAGTTCCCTTGATTGATTCGGCGTAAGCTTTCAGTCGCTCATAAGTGCGATAGCGCGCGCCGCTGGGCCGGCCAAGACCGCCGCCAATAGCGCGCTCCTCCTGAATCATGTGAGCAATGCCGCACTTGACTAGATCGTGATGCTGTTCGTGGCGCGGCTCGGCGGGCGTGTCTGGATGACACTGCGCCGCTTGAAGGATGGCGAGTTGCGATTGCGTGACGCTCCTGCATTGACGGTCAATCCACGCGAGAGCATCCGTGCCTTCGGCTGTACGCATATAAACGAGCACACCTTCAGGAGCGCCCGGCGTCGGGTGGTAATTGCGCGTAGAGTAGATGACGTTCGGAAGATCAGGGATGGTTTTCTTAAGGTGCGGTTCCTGATCCGTCGCGTTCTTCCATATCTGGTATGCCTGCGAAGAAAGATCAACTTCCGCATCGCCATCGCCGTCGAGAATCCCGGACTTCTCGTTATAAAGATCAACGAGCGCGCCGACGTTCGATTCATCCTCAAAGAAAGCTTCGTCCGCCCCTACAACTTCGGCGTTCTCGCGCAATCTTTGAATCACACGGCTGCGCAAATTGATGATTCGTTCAACTCCATCAGCAGGCAAAAATGAATAGGCAAGAATTTCTTCGGCCTGTTGCCCGATACGGTCAACGCGCCCGGCGCGTTGGATGAGCCGGATGATTGCCCAGGGCAGATCGTAGTTGACGATAATGTGCGCGTCTTGAAGATTCTGGCCTTCACTGAGTACGTCCGTCGCAACGAGCACGCGCAGTTCGTCTTGAGGTTGAATCCGGTCACGCTTCCCATTACTCGCCGGCGAAAAGCGCCAGGCAAGCTCGGTCGGGTCACTTGAGCTACCTGTAACGCCCGCCAATTTCGCCATCCCATGCGCGCGCAACTCGCGTGAGAGAAAATAAACCGTATCGGCAAACTGAGTGAAGATGAGCACCTTTTCGCGCGGGTGACGGCGTTCGAGCAGATCAAGCAGTGCTGCAAACTTAGCATCGCACTTCACGTCCCAAGCGCCGCTAGCCTCAAGAATCTTGAGCAGAGCTTTTGCGTCAGCGCGCAGGTCATCCTCAAGCTTCTTGCTGAACAGGCCGGGGCGAATCCACTTGAAGCGTGTGGTATATTTTGTTCGATACTCGTTGTAAACCTCTGCGGCGCGTGCGCTATAGTTTTGCGCTGTGCGTAAGCCTCGCTCCTGCTCGTTCGTTAATTCTGAAGTTTCATCCCCGTTTGTTTCCGTTTCATCGTCGAAGAGTGATGCTATCTCCTCGTCTTCATCACTCGTCCGCGAATCAATATACTCCGCCGCCTGTGAGCCTATGGGCAGCGGCAGACCATTTTCAATCGCGTGCAGAAAAATAAAATTGCGTAGAACATGACGCTCGACCGAAAGCAGGAAAGCAGGGCCGCCTGATTCCAGGCGCTTGAAAAGATTTGTGCGGCTGAAACCCATCAGCCGCTTCCCGGCGCGCGAGAGTCCTTCAAGCTGTCGCTTCTCTTCCGGCATGGGCTGCTCCTCTGGTTTAGAAGCGACATAATTGCCCAGGCCGTAACGCGGTAGATTCAATTTATCAACGGCACGCACAACCGGCTTCGAGGTGAGGCGGGCGTAAGGGTCGTCAGGGTCAGCATCGTTGATTGCAAACTTAACCGTCCTCGGCCTGCGAGTCGGAAAAAAGGAGCGCGTACCATCTCCGAAGGTTAGATACTTGCGCCCGGTTTCTGCGTCAGTCTCGGCATAATTGGCTTGAATGAAAGACCGGGTTCGACGAACGAGAAAGAGACGCATCAGGTCGCGCCAGTCGTCCGCATACTCGCTCTTCTCAAAAGCCATGAGTGTGCGTGCAGCGCTTTGATACCGGCTTTGGAAAACGCCTTCGTCGCCTACCTCGCGTATTTTTCTCTCAGGACGAATTCCTAAATCTTGATCTTCGGGGATGAAGAGGCGAAGTTGAGACGAAAGGTCTTCGTAGGTTTTGTTA
>DATHJK010000476.1:0-6031 GCA_035316225.1 Pyrinomonadaceae bacterium | reverse complement strand
CCTTCGGTCGCGCCCAGAAAATATAGCGCTTCAACGTCGCGCGGGTTCGCTCTCAACCTTGTCTTAGCAAGTGTGGCCGCGCGTCTGGTCAACTCACGAAACTGATTCAGGTCGTTCGGGTCAACCTGGTCTTCGTTATTGGAGTAAAATGAGTCCGAGTTGTAGAGCGAAGACTGCAAGCGGCGCGACTTGTTCAGAATCTGAGACCACAGCGCTGCGGCCAGAAACTGCGCGCCTGCCGGGTGCGTTGGATATAATCGCTCCAACTCCTGAAAAGCCTTGCGAGCCTCCTCGTAATCCAGATTGTAAAGCGCCTCAAAGCCGCGAGTCCGCAACTCCTCGAACTTCGCACGATCCGGCTCCGGCGCATTCGTCTGCGCGGCCTGTTGAGCCAGACCCGAGCCAAGCATGCATAATGTCAACAACAGAACCAGAAGACACCGACCAGCTTTCATCTCAAACTCCTTAACACGAACTTTCAAACTTCATTCTCCGCGAAACTTTCCAGGTACTTCACGCCCGCGCCCGTGTTGAAGAGCACGACACGCTCGCCCGTTTTTATCTCTCCGGCTTCGATCAACTTCCTCAATGCAGGCAGACATGCTGCGCCTTCCGGCGCGACGAACAAGCCCTCGCTCTCGCCAATTTCGCCGACGGCTGCGAGCAGTTCTTCATCCGTGACCGCGATGGCAGTGCCGCCCGATTCGCGCAACGCATCCAGAATCAGAAAATCTCCGATTGCGCGAGGGACGCGAAGCCCCGAAGCGACCGTCGCGGCATTCGGAAATTCATCTGCGAATCGCTTCCCCTCTTGAAATGCCAGCACGATGGGCGCGCAAGTCTCCGATTGAACAGTCACCATGCGCGGGCGCTTACGTCCAATCCATCCCAGAGTTTCCATTTCATCGAAAGCCTTCCACATTCCGATCAACCCTGTGCCCCCGCCCGTCGGATAGATGCAAACGTCCGGCAACTCCCAATCAAATTGCTCCGCCAACTCATACCCCAACGTCTTCTTGCCCTCGACTCTATAAGGCTCTTTCAATGTCGAAACGTCGAACCAGCCTTCCGTCTCTTTTCGCCTTCCAACCTCAGCGCCGCAGTCCGTGATGAGACCGTCCATCAATGTGACGTGCGCGCCCGTCTGCTCGCACTCGATTATGTTGGCGCGCGGCGTGTCTCGCGGCATGAAGATGAAAGCCTCAAGCCCTGCGCGTGCGGCGTAGGCTGCGAGCGCGCCCGCAGCGTTCCCGGCTGAAGGCACCGCTAATTTTCGCGCGCCCAACTCCTTCGCCATAGAGACCGCCGCAGCCATTCCGCGCGCCTTGAAACTCTGCGTGGGGTTCTGCGATTCGTCCTTGATGTAGAGTTCACGAAGACCCAGCCGCTCGCCCAACCGCTCTGCATGAAGCATTGGAGTGAAACCTTCGCCGAGCGAGATGATGTTTTCGTCCGCTTCAACCGGAAGAACTTCGCGGTAGCGCCAGAGGTCTGCCCTTCGTCCCCGCAATGATTCTTTTGTCAAACTGCGCCCGGCTCGTTCCAGATCGTAGCGAACCAGTAATGGCTTACCGCATTTCTCGCAAAGATTGTGCAACCGCCGTGCCTCGTGGCGGAGTTTGCATTGAGCGCATTCAAGGTGCGTCACGTTCATGATGAAATGATTCCTTCCTCCGACTGTTTTCCGGCTTCCATTGATTTTACGCGCAAAATAGGAGCGATTTCCAAATGCAGAAGCATGTGTAAACTCTTTTCCCTTTTTGCCGGTGTGTCCGCGCTTCATACGTCAGATGGAGTAATCATCCTGCACTTGAAAGCAGTGAACCGTGACCGAGTGACAAGTGACAGTGAAAAGCTTTATCTTGTCACTCGGTCACCTGTAATTTGTAACGGCTTTTATGATTCGATTAATTGCGCTCGACCTTGACGGAACGCTGCTAAATTCGCGCGGACTGCTTTCGGAGAGAAATCGTCGGACGATTTCAGTTGCGCGTGAGCGTGGGATTCAGGTAGCGCTGGTCACAGGCAGACGATTTCGTGATGCGCGACCGCTCGCGCTTGAGCTTGGCCTTGACGCGCCCGTGATTTCGCACAACGGAGCTTTAACGAAGCACGCGCGCACGCTTGAGACAGTCTCCGCGCTTCTGCTGCCACTGGACGCCGCGCGCGAAGTGCTGCGCGTAGGGCGCGAGCATGGCGGCGACGCGCTCTTGAGCGACGAGCCGGATGGCGCGGGCGTTCTGGTTTACGATCACCTGAGCGACGATAACGTGGCGCTGGCAAGATACATCGCGTGGGCCAGGCGCATTCACGGCGACGAAGCAGAAGATGCTGTGCGCCGCGTCGAATCTCTTGAAGAGTACATGGATCACTCGCCTGTGCATATTGCATTTTCCGGCGGCTGCGAGGCTATGCGCGGTCTGAGCCGCGTCATCGAGAGCGAACTCGGAAACCGCGTGAAGACGCTTGCCACCATGTACCCTAAGCAGGACTTCGCGCTTCTTGACATCATTCACCCGGAGGCATCGAAGGGCGCAGGTGTCGCCGCCGCTGCGCGCGAACTCGGCCTGATGCGCGAAGAAGTCATGGCAATCGGCGACAATCTCAACGATCTGGAGATGCTGGAATACGCAGGCACGGGCGTGATAATGGGAAACTCCGAGCCGACACTGCGCGCGTTTCTGCGAGACGTTGCGCGCTTTCACACGACTGCCACTAACGACGAGGACGGCGTGGCTATTGCAATTGAAGAGATGATCTTAAAATCTATGTAGACAGTAGCCAAGTAGTCAGCATGAGAAGATTGAGTAGCTGTCAAGATTGTACTTATCAACTCAATCTCGAATACTCAATAAACTTACTGTCTACTTGCTGCTGTCTACTGTCCACCTGGAGAATATATGGCTAATCGAATAGCGAACATAAAGACGAATATGGGCACGATCAGGTTCGAGTTGCTGGAACAGGACGCGCCGAAGACCACGGAGAATTTCATAACACTGGCCGAGCGCGGCTACTACGATGGCGTCATCTTTCATCGCGTCATCAAGGGCTTCATGATTCAGGGCGGTGACCCGACGGGCACGGGGCGCGGCGGCGAATCGGCGTGGGGCGGGCGCTTTAATGATGAGATTAATCGCTCGTCAGAGCTTTATCAGGGCGCGTACACGAAGGGCACTGTGGCGATGGCGAACGCAGGGCCGAACACCAACGGCTCGCAGTTCTTCATCATGCACGCTGACTATCCCTTGCCGCCCAGCTACACGAAGTTCGGGCGCGTGATTGAAGGGCAAGAGATCGTTGACGCAATCGCAACCACGCCCAAAGACCGCAACGACCGTCCCAGTTCGGAAGTGAAGATGGAGAAGGTGACAATAGAAAAGCCGTGATAAGTAAAGCGGTGATGAGTGATAAGAAAGAACGGAAAGCTTTTCTCTTATCACTTATCACTGCTTTTTTTCTGTCACTCGGTCACGGCCTTTCTGATTTCATTTGTGATGAAGCGCTTGGCTTCGCTTACGGATTCTTCGAGGCTCATGCCTTTGCCGAGACATGCAGCTATTGCAGCCGACAGCATGCAGCCGGTGCCGCGCAACATCCCGGCTTCGATTCTCTTTGCGCGAAAGACAGTTACATGGCCTTCATCGTCGAGCAGGTCAACGGCGTCGCCAGCTAGATGACCGCCTTTGATCAGCGCCGCACGCGCCCCCATCTCGCGCAAACTTCGCGCGGCTCGCAGCATTCCTTCTTCATCCATGACCTCTAATCCCGTGAGCCGTTCGGCTTCTGGGATGTTCGGCGTAATCAGTCGCGCTGCGGGAAAAAGCTCGGACGCAAGAGCGGCGATTGCATCTTCGTCAATCAACGGGAAGCCGGAGGTCGAGCGCATGACGGTATCAACCACAGGCGCTGGCAAATCTTCTTCACGAAAAAGGCGCGCGACATCTTCTATGATTTCGCGCGTCGGCAGCATCCCTGTCTTCGCGCACGCCACGCGAAACTCTTTTAAGATCGGCAAGACCTGATTGCTCACAATCTCTGCGGATTGATGAACTGCGCCGTAAACGCCTGAACTGTTCTGAAATGTTAAAGAGGTGACGGCTGCCAGTGCGCGGCAGCCGAACGCTGTGAAAGTTTTGATGTCAGCTATTATTCCGGCTCCGCCCGAAGGATCAAGCCCGGCGATACTGAGCGCGATGGGTTGCGCATGTATATGTCTCTCAGTCATGCCTGGATGATTAGAGCATAGCTATTGTTCTTTGGAGTAGCGCTCTCGTATAAGGTTGACGACGTTTCCGAGAGTTCGCGGGTCATCGAAGAGACGTATAGCCGCAACGCCTTTCGCGCCTGCTCGCAAAGTTGTATAGAGATTTTCCAGCGTGATGCCGCCGATGGCTAGAAGAGGAAACGGCGCTAGAGCTTGCGCTGCTTCGCGTAGCCTGTACAGGCCGAGCGGCTCACCGTAGGCGCGCTTCGATGGCGTGTCGAATACGGGGCCGAAGACCGCGAAGTCTGCGCCAAGGTTGCTGGCCCGGTGTGCTTCGTCTAGCGAATGTGTGGAGACACCTATTAAAAATTGCTCGCCGAAACTGCGTCGAATGCTGTCGGCTGGAAGAGAATTGACGGTGAGTTGAACGCCATCTGCGCCGGCGGCGAGTGCAATGTCCGCGCGGTCGTTTACGAGAAGGTGCGATGCGCTATCTTTGGTAATCGCCGCAGCGCGCCTTGTTAGCTCAAAGAGAGTTCCGGCGTTTAGATTCTTTTCGCGCAGTTGGATAAGAGAGATGCCCGCTTGAACTGCTGCTTCTACCAGATGGAGAATGCATGAGAATTCAGGGCTATTCGGATTTGTCGTCGGCGTCATCGCGCCGTCTGTAATCAGATAGAGGATCGGTTGTTGGATTAGTGCGAGCGGCATCGCTTTTATCCGGGCTAGCGGGCGCGCCGCCCTGTAGAGTTTGAACTACCTGCTTGAAGTGCGTTATCTCCCAGAAAGCCATCCCCAGATTGAGCAGGCCAAGTCCGGTCACAGCGCCACGCACCCAGCCCGAAGAGATTACGCGCTGCAAGCCCTGAAGCCCGGCCTTCTGCGCGGCGTAAAGCAGAAAGTAGTTGTCGCTCCAATCGCTCAAACCCAGAAACCCATGTGGAATCCAGGGAAGCAGCGTCAACACCAGCCCCACTTCCAGGCACAGTATAATGTAGAAGATGACCGTTAGCCTTGCGGACATGATATTCGTGAATAGTGAATAGTGAATAGTGAATAGAAAGAGCAAGCCGCGAATGTTCTCAACTTCTATTCACGATTCACTATTCACTATTTACGGTCTTTCTGCAATTCGCGTAGCTTGTTGGCGACGCCGCGATAGGTGACGTTGATACCGTAAACTTCCGTGAAAGTTTTGATGGCTCGCTCCAGGTCACCCATCTTCTCATAAGCCGTGCCGAGTTCAAAGCGCAGCGCCTGATACTCATCTTCCGTGTGGCCGGGCGCTTCCAATCCTTTCTGAAACCACATGGCTGCAACCTGCGGCATATCCTTCTGCATGAAACAGTGCCCAAGCAGATTGCAGCATTGCAGGTAGCGCGGCGTGCCGTCTCGTGGCGAGGCAATCGACGCAGCCGATTGCAACTCTTCAATAGCCTCATCCATCAAGTCCATCTCTTTGTAGGCGAGTCCGAGGTTGTAGTGCGTTTCGTAATCGCCGTCCGCGAGCGCGGGTTCTTCATCTTCGACCGCCGTGCGAAACTCGTCGAAGATTGCGGCCAGGCCGGGATCGATTGCCGGCTGCGTAGATGGTTGCGGCTGTTGAACGGCGCTCACCGGCTCCGGCTGAGATTCTTCGACGATAAACGGCGGCTCATGCGGCTCCGATATTTTGAAAGGCTCTATTGCCCTGCTTGCTTCAGTCTCATCGGCCAGATCGAAAGGGGTTATGGCAGAGAACTCTATCGTCTCTTCGTGTGCAGCTTCAGCGACGGGCGCGCCACCTGATCTCAATTTTTCGCGCCGCTCTTCAATCTCCGCGTG
>DATHJK010000475.1:0-10172 GCA_035316225.1 Pyrinomonadaceae bacterium | reverse complement strand
TCCCGGACCCCTTCGGCCGTTTTTTGCTCGAGCTTTAGATTTGCAGGCGAGTAATGAGCGCCTTATGAGGGCGATGCGCCAATTGATTATTCGCCATCGCCGTGGTGTGGCTCATCGCCGGGTCTGGGTCGGCCGTGAGTATCCACCCCGTCCCGACACCACAGCGCGGCCGGATCAGCATCTCCTCCACCTCGCGCCTGGCTCAACCATTCCGCCGAACGCCGAATTGGCGCAGTACCTTTTGATGAAAGTTGTCGCCGAGGCTTCCAGAGGCAAGCATCGCACAACCTTGGGTATGGATCTGACCGGGTGTTATTCAACGCTCTGGAGAAGCAAAGAGGGGATCAAAGCCACCGGGGCGGCGATGAGCGGGTATTCCAATCGGCTACTGCTATTACTGCAACAGGTCACGGGATACCGTTCGTCCGGTGAGAACCGGGAGGATGAAAACCATCCTAAAGTTCGACTTGTCGTTGAAGAGGTTCTCGATCGCTGGCAGCGTGGTGAGAAGTCCTTGATCTTCTGTTTCCGTATACCAACCGCCGAAACGCTTTCCAGGCTGTTGAGCCGTGGCGTGGATCTGCGACTCAAGAGGTCGCGGCGCTTGTTGTTCGAGGCCCGAGGAACCAAGCTGAGTGATCAACTTAGCGAGGACAAAGCTATGCAGCAATTTCGCGCCGCGCTGACAGCACGAGAAGGAAGCGGTGTGTCATTGTTTCTGGATCGTGTTCTGCTTGGGTGGTTCCAAATTAATGGATTGCCATTACCCGCTCTCACCGAAGATGATTGCGTCGCAATTGCCGGTATCTACGCACGGGCTGGCCATCAGGGGGCTCTCCTCCAGCAGGGGGGACGAGTCCGACTAGACCGCGTTTTTCTAAACCGGGCCGCTGAGAATATCTGGGCGGCAAGGCTGCTTATAAGGCATGAAATCTGGTCGGACCAAGCACCGACCTCTTTAATAGCCGACACCCGCCGGCTGCTGGAAATGATAGCTGACCCCTCTTGGGTACGTTTCCGTTACGGCCGGGAAGAATTAACTCGACGAAGATGGCCCTCCGAGGTTGAATCGGTTTCCACCGACAGCGTGGCCCGCTCCAGCCTCTCGGCTAATTACGATATAGGGCCAAATTACGATTCAGCCACCAAGAGGAGGATTCTCGATGCGTTACGCGTCGCGCCGGCTGCCGGCAGACTCTCCATTGCAGACTCATTGGTTTCTGGTCCGAATCTGTTTGTACCTCTAGGTCCGGAAACCCTATCCTCACTAAATGCCGCCGCACAGAATAGAACACGAGAAATGCTACGGTTGCTGTTTTCGATGACATTATCCGATAGTGAGTGGAAGTGGGGCGAACGGGCTAGGGTCCTCGACGCTGTCGTTCGAGCACTTCTGCGAGAAGACATTCTGCTTCGGTTACCGCAAAGCGTATTTCGCGATGATGATAGAACTTGGGCAGTAAGCATCTTACGCGGACTGCATGAAGCGCCTGGCAGTAATCAGCGCGAGCCTCTCGCTGCCCGCGTCGAGGAGTTCCTCCGTGAACTAGCCGAGATGGGACCGACAGAGCGAGAGTCGCACCTGCGCTACTCTATGAATTCTAAAGCCGAGGCTGTCGTCCTAGTTACCGGGGACAGCAAAACAGACCGAGACGCTGTGTTCAATGGCTTCAACACACCATTGCTACCAGACATTTTGGTCTGCACTCAGGTCGGACAGGAAGGCATCGATCTCCATCGGCATTGTTCGCATGTGGTCCACTACGATTTGGGCTGGAATCCCGCAACGCTCGAACAGCGGACCGGCCGGGTGGATCGTATCGGGAGCAAAGCCCTCCGCGAGCGTCGCCTAGCTGCCGAGCAATACAAACAACAAGAGGCTGAGCCCAACGACGCTGACCTTCCCGGTCTTGATATTGCTCTCCCGTACCTCGCGGGGACATATGATGAAAGGATGTTTGACCGTCTTCGCAGTCGCTCGCAGACATTTGAAATACTTACGGGTGGTGACCCGACTGCTGACCGTGAGAACGAAAAGTCGTGGCTCGACCCTGACGACGTCGGTCGGTCAGATGGCATCGATTACGTGCCGTTACCAGTAGTCATGCTCGATGAGTTGCGGGTGGATTTGGGTGTCATCCATCTAGGGAGCTAAGTATTATTCATATCAATAGCTGGTTATCGGTGATATGACACATGAGGCTATTCTTATGGAAAAGAAGTTTAAGACTCCGAAAGAGAGTATATATGCAGGGGCGCATCAAGGTTTGATAGCCGCACCGCACCGCGTCTGATAACGCCTGTCTTACGTTGCCCTTCCGCAAAAATCTCAAATAGACCTGCTCAATTATTAGTTGATTAACTAATAAATTAGTAAGAGATATTATTCCTTGTGATGATCGGTCACACGCCTCATTTGCTGGAGCAAGTTCTGGGAGCTAAGAGTAAAGTCGCGGCCCTGCATCAAGGGCATCGGAAAGCCGAAGAGATAGGGACGATACCCTTCGGCGCCTTCCAGTTCGAAATGTACCCAGCCGAAGACGAGCGGAAAGGTAATCATCGCGGAGAGGACACAGCCCCACATAATGAGGAAGTGCATCAGCCACCGCGCGGAGCCGCGCTTGAAGATGAATTTTTGGGCGATTAGGTTTGTCGTCGCAGTCTCAGCCGCGATCTTCGTGTTGGCTAGCAGTTTCTTGCGTTCGCGGAATAACTGCCAACCGCGCAGCCAGTAACGGCGGGTCGCCGGGCGCTGCAACCAGATGGCGTAACGAAAGACGATTGCGCCGAAGGCGACGATGCTCGCCACGGTGTAACCGAAGAGCGCGGCGTCGTAGTGTTCAAGGTTTCGCGACCCAATAATGATGAGGGCTGTCAGTCCGGCTGAAGCAGCGAGCCCGAGTAGTACCGGGCGGCGGTGATTGACTGGCGCAGGCATGAAGGAGTCCCCTGGTATATCCCCAAGTCGGCTTCCACCCCCTCAGTGAACTCCTCAGGTCGAGAGAGTAGCGTCGTTAGTTTTAATTTCCGTCAAGATACTGCAAGCAGCCTGTACTTTCAAACGAAATCCTCTCTAGCGCTTAACGCTAACGAGCATGACGGCTGCGAGATGGGATTGATAGCGCCTGAACACACTGCGCATCATTAACATTCGCGCACGCGCATCGCGGTCACGCATGACATTCCAGATGAATCGTAGTGTGCCCCTTAGTCCTTCGTCACGCAGCAACCGACGGGGTTCAAGCAGATGCATCGGGGCGCGCACCTCTGCTTGAACTTCAAAGCCTTCCGCTTCCATGAGTTCGCGCCACTCCGAGACGGAAAGAGGCCGCACACCGACATGTATCGCTTGTGAGAGAGCCTGATTTATCTCCTTCCTAACCTCCACATCCAGATCGTCCTCGACTAAGCACATCTCGTGTATCGCGTAACGACCACCGCGCTTTAGCAGCCTGTGTGCTTCACCGACAATCCGGCGCTTCATCTCCGCAGTCTGCATCGTGAGCATCGCCTCACCGTAGACTACTGTGGCGACCTCCGCAGGCAGTCCCGTCTGATCTGCGCTTCCCGTCACGCACTTTTGCCCTGAGCCTTTCAAAACCTTGCGGACGATCTCAGCCGCCGCCTCGTCGCGCTCGACCGCTGTATAAGAAGCCGGGTTGCGCTTTAGAGTAAGCTGCGCGGTCAGCCCTAGTCCCGGCGCAAACTCCACCGCGTCGTCCTTCGCTCCGACGCTGAGCGCGTCAAGCATTCGTCGGGTCAGTTCCATCCCTCCGGGACGCAACACGCGTTTTCCCAGCCGCGCCAGCACCCAGTGACCCGGCATCTTTGGCGTGGCGAGACCCTCGCCCGGGTTGCTCATCGTCATCACATCGCTCATTTCTGCTCCTCTTTTAGTCCACACCTGCTCCGGAGTCGAAGTAAATCTTCTTCCCCGGCAACATGAAGGATAGCCCGGCCAACTGGAGGGGCGATATGACTTATGTCACGGTGAAACCAAAAACTTTGGTATGTCACACGATTTATTTCTCGTCGAGCGTGATTTAAGTCACTGCGCCTAAGCGTAATCACCCGTATCCTGTCAGTGGATAAGGAGAAGCAATGATGCTTGAATCAACAAAAACTGTTAAAGAATACGCGCTGGAGATGCTGGGTGCGACTCGCATCTTCGAGAAACTCGGAATTGATTACTGCTGCGGGGGCGGCAAAAGTCTCGCCGAAGCTTGTGACAAAGCCGGTGTCGCAGTCGATGAAGTGCTTAGCTCGCTCAAAGGGGTTGGGTGCTCTAACGAAACGTCCGCGAGCGAAGGATGGCAAACGGCGTCGCTTGCGGCACTAATCGCGCATATCGTGGAGAAACATCACACGTTTACGCGGCAGGAGTTAGCGCGACTGGAGGCTTTACTCGCCAAAGTGTGCGGCGTTCACGGGCAGAACCACCCGGAACTGTTTCGCATCCAGAAGCAATTTCAGGAATTGAGCCGCGATCTGGAACCGCATATGCTCAAAGAGGAACGAGTGCTCTTCCCCTACATCATGCAAATGGAGGAAGCGGCCAAGAATAATCGCACGCTAACTGCGCCGCCGTTTGGGACTGTGCGGAATCCGGTAAGGGTGATGATGGCCGAGCACGATGCAGCAGGAGAAACCTTGCGCGAAATGCGTGCGCTGAGTTCCGACTATACGGTGCCGGAGGATGCCTGCATCAGCTACCAAACATTGTACGGCGCGCTGGCGGCTTTGGAAGCTGATCTGCACCAGCATATTCATCTCGAAAATAACATCCTCTTTCCACGCGCAGCGGAAACAGAAGCGTCAACTTTGCTCAATTGAAGTGAATTGATTTAAGGGTGGAATAGACCGATGAGGAGAGAGGTTCACGTGCGGCTTGTGCCTTTCTCTTCTCCCGCGTAAGCGGAGAGCGCTTCTTCATCGGGAATGGACAGGCGGCGACCTTTGAGGGCAACCAGCCCGTCCTGCTGGAGTCGAGTGAGGGCGCGCGAGACCACCTCACGGACGGAACCGACGCGCGCCGCGATCTGCTGATTAGTAACTGTGAGAGTGACCTCGAAACCGCCTTTCGTCCGCACTCCCCTGGCGAGTGCCTCCGCCAAAAGAAAGCGCGCAAGCCGCTGTCCGACCTCACGTAAACTAAGCGTCTCGACAAGCTCCGCGCAACGCCTTAACCTCCCGGCCAGCACTTTGAGCGCGGCAAGAGCGATCTGTGGGTGTTCTAAGCACAGGCTACGCACGTCGCGCTTATCAATAAAGAGAAGGAGGGAGTCGGTTTCTGCGGCGACCGTTGAAGGGAAAGCGCCGTCATCGAAGACCGGCACTTCTGCAATAGTCGCCCCGGCCCGCTCGACGTGGATGACCTGCTCGCGGCCATCCGCACTCTCACGAAAAGCGCGCACCGCACCCTCTACGATCACGTAAAGCCCGCGCGCTTCTTCGCCAGCGACAAACAGCAATTCATCCTTTTGAAGCCGGCGTTCGATGGCGTGCGCGGCGAGCGCATGCAACGTGTCTTCATCCAAGTCATTAAAGAGCGCCGTCCGCTGGAGGGCGGCTATTTTGTCTGTGCTCATCAAGCTTTATATTAATGCAGAAAGGTCAATTTCAACTCCTCTTAATCAGTAAGCTGTGAATCAACCCGATGAACGTAATCAGCCAGGCTGCGAGGACGACAAAGATAAAGAAGCGCGGGATTGGTAAGAGGAAGGCCAGATTAAGCGCTTTCGATAATTGAAAAGTGCAAACCGTGTACATGCCTAATGGGAAGACCATTCCCCAGTACAGCGGGTCGTACACCAGCGGAAAATGCTTATGGAGATGCCGCCAGACCCCGAGTATGAACAGCAAAGGAATCCACCAGGTGCCTGCCGCCCAGAAGAACAAAGTAAATCCTTTGAGGAACGGCGCAATCTCGCCGAGAAAGCCCCACGTGGGGGCGGCTATAATTAGCCTCGCTCCGGCGAGAGTCGTAATGGCGACCGCGCCCATATTAATCCAGTAGGGGGGAGTAAGCGTCACGGTCGTCAGGTTAACGAACGTGAAGCGATAAAAGATGAGCGTTATTAGTATCAGGTAGAGCATGCAGCCCAGGAGAAACATACAGAGAGTGAAGAAAAGCAAAGGCTCGCGGTATGAACCGAACTGATCTGCCAGCAGCGTTCCCAACACGGAAATTGATTGCGTCGCCACCGCCGCGAGCAACCACGTTCCACTGATTCCTGTCTCCATCGGGGGCTTGTTCTCCCCCACCGTGACAGCCGTGAAAAACGTGTACATGATGACTCCCCAAAGCAGGAGTCCGAGCAACAAAAGGATGCCCGCCGCCGTGTACTGCCCGGCGACAATTACCAACTGGCTACCCAGCACGCATGTTCCGGCGACGACCGTGAAGAAACCGGGTCCGCGCATGTGGTCCGTCATGTCGGCCTTCACGCGAGAAAAGAAGCGAGTCAGGCGAATGAGCAGCAACAGCCAGAGGACGATGTAGGCGACTACGTTGATCCCCAGCAGCGCCCACGCCAGCACTCTCATCTCAAGCAGATATGCGGCGATTGAGATGATCCCGGTCGCCATGACGAGAGCGAAGTAACCCGGAAATAGATTAGAGGCTGCTCGAGCGATCCTACTGCTTTCCGTCTCTGTTTCTTTCACAGTCTCTCCAGGAGTTAAAAAAGTCACCATCATCGAAAGAATTAAAGATTGCCCGATGACGGGCAACAAAGCAACGCACGCTTCCCTAATCCGCGTTGTAGCTGATAGTAGTCGAGGAGTAAAGGCTTGCGCTGTGACAAAAGTCATTTTGCATTCTACCTGTATAGTGTGATGATTGGATGCGAAACTCTTGGAGCAGTTCACCGAAGAGGAGAGCTTTGGAGGAGTCTGGCATGCGTGATTTACTTGAGCGCGATCATGAGGAGTTAGACGGCGTTCTCCGAGAACTCTTTCTCGCGCTCGATGGCGGCGATAAGGATGAGAGCTTTGTGCGGCTCGATCTGCTGTGGGCACGATTGGCGATTCACATCCGTGCCGAGCATATCTGCCTCTTCCCCGCAATCCTCGGCGCGCCGCAGCCTCTCTTGACCGGCAGGGGCAGCGCACCTAGCCTTGAGGAGGCGCAAAGCGCAATCGGCGTGCTCCGTAGGGACCATGATTTTTTTATGCACGAGCTGGCGAAGGCCATCAACCTTATTCGGGCACTGAAGGGTATACCGGACGCGGGTGCCGTGGGAGAGTGTCTGAGAGAAGTCAGGAGCATCGTTCAATCCGTTAAAACTCGTCTTCGCGCGCACAATCAATTAGAAGAGGACAAGGTTTACGGATTGATTGATGTGCTACTCAATGAAGCAGAGCGTTCTACCCTCGACACCCGCGTGCGACGTGAGCTTGAGAACCTTCCCCCAAGATTCACCGGTGCCGGAGAAAATTTATCCTCTTGAAGAAAGAGTTCTATTAAAGGAGCGAGTATGTTAAAGGTGAAAGATATGGCAATGGGCGAGATACAGGCGCTCCTGCTGCGTGTGGGATTCGGGCACATGGGATGCACGCGCGACGACCACCCTTATGTTGTGCCGATGCACTACGCTTACGACGGGCAAGACCTTTTTTTCTTCACGACCGAAGGCACCAAGACCGAATTCATCGCCGCCAATTCGGAAGTCTGCTTTCAGGTCGAAGAGATCACTGACTCGTCGAACTGGCGCAGTGTGATAGTCATTGGTAAGGCGCAGAGGCTCACCAAGCCGGATGAGACTGAGCATGCGATGCAACTCATCACCGAGCGCAACCAGACGCTCACTCCCGCCCTTAACAAGACGGACATCGGCGCATGGCATCGTTTGAGCAACATTGCGATCTACCGCGTTGGGATTAGCGCCGTTTACGGGCGCAAGACTGTCTGAGGTAAGGAGTCACGAGCATTACTATGAACAATCATCTGCGAGATATTGCGAAGAAACGATTTAATGCCAATTTAGACACGCTCCCTGAACATGAGCAGAGAGTCGTGCAACATTTCGGTGACCGGCAGCATGTCAGCCACGATACCAATCTTGAGTTTGAGAAAAAGCTAACCTTCGGACAAAGGCTCGCCGATAAGGTTGCAATGTTTGGTGGTTCATGGACGTTCATCATCATCTTTGGCGCAATCCTGCTGGCGTGGATTCTGCTCAACGCTTTTCTTCTCGCTCGTCGTGGCAATACGTTCGATCCATACCCGTATATTCTGTTGAACCTCTTTCTGTCCATGCTCGCCGCCGTCCAGGCACCGGTAATTCTGATGTCGCAGAATCGTCAGGGGGTCAAAGACAGGCTCGATGCGGCTCACGATTATGAAGTGAACTTGAAGGCGGAGCTTGAGATTCTCAGCCTGCATGAAAAAATAGACGAGTTGCGCGAGATGAAATGGGCGGAGCTACTTCAGATCCAAGAAGAACAGATTCGATTGTTGACACAATTGTTGAAGGAGCGCATTGCTTGAGTCCAATAATTTAGTTTATGGTCCAGCTCTAACATAAGAAAGGCGGGATTGAATTGAACTATGTTTAGCGGTAATTTCCGCCTCTTCAAGTCTGCCGTTCTGTACTTCGCCCTGGTCTTAGCCACGGGCTTCGCCCTGGGCTCCATTCGCGTGCCCTTTCTCGTCCCTCGACTCGGGGAAAGGTACGCAGAGCTCCTGGAAATGCCCATCATGCTCATGGCAATCGTCCTGGCTGCTCATTACGTAGTACGGCGGTTCTCGCTTCCCGCGAGTCTCTCTGTCCGACTGCGAGTTGGGTTTGCAGCGCTCTTCATGTCCGTGCTTGCCGAGTTGCTCCTGGCTGCTGCGCTTCAAGGCCGTTCGGTCGCGCAGTATATCGCGAGTCGCGATCCCGTGTCCGGCTCGGTCTACCTCGTCATGCTCTTGCTGTTCGCGCTCATGCCGTCCATCCTTGCGCGCGTGCCAGAGCGGTCACCTACCCTCTGACCATGAGCGGGCCTAACCTTTCCATCAAGCGGACTGGCCTTCGGTCAGCCGCTCATAGCAGACGTTACGCATCGGAATTCACTTCGACGTGTTAACTTCAAACCCATGAGTGCCCGAAAACTCAACAAGAATCACCCGTTGGTAGTGTCCTAATTTGGGTTCTCGCTTAATGATTTGTGGCATAGAATCTGTCAAGGAAATTTGTAGTACACAAAAAAATGGAGTAATCATGGCGGCGGACGAGCATTTGTTCAATTTAAGACTGAAGAGCCATAAGGCTGCTTCGGAATATTACAGGGCGATTGAGGATTGGGAGACTGTCTCGCGCTCTCAAGAGGCGGGCGGCAAGTTGGACGCTTCGCTTCAACGGTATCGAGATATAGCAGCAAATTATCACAATGCCTTAGAAGCATTGAGTGCTTATCTAGTTACTCTTGAACCAACAAAACTTGTGACTGAAGAAATAGAACGGACGCTAACGCTTCAAGACCTTCTAGACCGCGAGATAAAACTTATCTTCTAGTCTCTAATCTGAAATTAGGAGAAAAGATTATGCAAAAGTGGGAATACAAAGTCATACACGGGAATCCATCTGAGCATGAGTTGAACCTGCTAGGTGAAGAGGGTTGGGAGTTAGTGGCTGTGGTGGATGGCGGGTCTGAAAAAGCGCCCCACGATAAGGAGACATTCGGGGCTTGGGGTGCGAATGATGTCTATATGTATCTAAAGCGCCCGAAATCCTAGTCCTTCAAATTAGAATACTTCAAATAGAACAAGACTGCCAAGCCCTCGCTGCTCGGCAGTCTTGTTTACTCTCTAAATTCCAGTTTAGGAGAACGTAGTTAGTAAAAAGACCTTACGCTCTTAGTACTTTTAAGGCAAGTTAATTACTTTTTGGCAAGAGTGATTTTAAGGGACGTTTTAGGCAAAGCCGTACTAGGTAGTTAGGAGTCTCAATTACAAAGGGGGTACTCAGAGACCACGCTACAGCATAGGATAGTGAGGCCCACTGGCCGTGTAGCTTGCCGCAAGCTAAAAGACAGTGCGATTGAAATCAGTTATAGGCCAATTCTGAGGCCGAAATAACGTAATCTCTATTATAAGTCATTAAATTGAAGCCTGTGCATAAATCAGATAGCGATACGCCATCGTGCTAACTCTAGTTGCTCTTTGATATGCGCTACTGCTCGGCCTT
>DATHJK010000474.1:0-10230 GCA_035316225.1 Pyrinomonadaceae bacterium | reverse complement strand
GCGCCGATGCGGGCGATTACGCGCACGCAATAGAAGACCTGAAAGAAGCGCTGCGATTAAACCCTGCGGACTATTATTTGACGCTACGGCTGGCGCGCGTCTATTCGATGGCTGGGAACAGAAACGAAGCGGGGCGTGTACTTGCTTCGCTACCATCAACAGGCTTGCCCGCTAACATTGCCAGAGAAGTTGAAGCGCTTCGCGGGGAATTGAGCAGCAGCGAGAACCCTGGCGCAGAGCCGAGCGCGGAAGAGGTCGCTTCGCTCGAACAGCGATTAACGCGCGAGCCGGATAACGCGCGTGTGCTCGCAAGCCTCGGCGGCTACTATCGCACGCGCGACGCTAATCGCTCGCTTGCCTATTACCGTCGCGCTTCTGATATTGCGCCGCGCAACGCAGATTACGCTACGGGCTACGCGGCGGCTCTGGTTCAGGCGCGCCGTTTCGACGAAGCCGTAGCAATCCTGCGCCGCATTCTCAACGTCGAGCCTGAAAATTACGCTGCACATGCGAACATGGCAATCTCGCTCTACGAATTGAAACGTTTCCCTGAATCAATTGAAGAGTATCGCTGGCTTCTGAAATCGAAACCGAATCTAGCGGTCGCCCATTTCTTCGTAGCGACGGCGCTTGATCGCATGGGGCAGCTTCAAGACGCCTTGACCGAGTATGAAACTTTTCTGGCGCAAGCGGACGCGCAAGCTAACCAACTCGAGATTGAGAAAGTGAAACTGCGTCTGCCAAGCTTGCGGCAGCAGATTCGCAACGGGCAGGGCATTAAGAAGAAGCATACGAACTGAAGCTTGCAGCGCTTATCTATATGATTTCGTGACTTCGGCGCTTCAAATAAATGAATCGTTTTGTCAGAAAACAGTTTACTAATCGCACTGAAAAGTTTTAGGATGCACCTGTAAATCGGGACTCAAACGAACGAGCACTCTCCTAAGGAGGACGCAAGATCATGAAGAAGCTCCTTCCCTCCTATCTGAAACTTCTGGCACTCTGTTCTCTTCCGCTGGTAACAATCTGCCTGGCGCGACCAGTGCGCGCGCAGGAGAATCATCTGACGCCCGCGCCGCCTCCAATGAAATTCGTCTCGTCGAACGAGCGCTCGCAGCTATCTGCGGCGCGAGACACGAAAGCGCGCATACGCGCCAACCTTGAGTTGGCCGAGACCAGATTGCAGCACGCCGAAGAGATGACCAGCGCGCAGCGTTACGACGATGCGGCTTCAGACCTTGGCTGTTACCAGGGGCTGATGGAAGATGCGCTTCACTTTCTGGCAGACACGGGCAACGCCAACAAGCTGCGCGACCTCTATAAGAGGCTTGAGCTTTCTCTGCGAGCACACGCGCCCAGGCTGGAAGCGATGCGGCGCACGACGCCGGTTGAGTATTCTGTGAACATCAAGGCGATTATGGATTTCGCGCGCGACGCGCGCACCGAAGCGCTCAACGCCTTCTACGGGAATACAGTCTTGCACGAGAACGCGGAAGAAAGTTCAGGTGGACGCGCTTCCACTTCGCAGCCAACTGGAGCCGCTTCGCCGCAACAGCCACAGAACCAGCCATGAATTTCTATCAAAAGCTTTTCGCGGCGAGCATCACCTTGCTCGTCATAATCCTGTTCTGCGTCGCGCCCGCCCGCTCCTTTCAGCCGGGACGCGACCATCTTACAGATCAAGAAGCAGACCTTGTGCGCGACGCTCAGGCGCTGGACATGCGCATGGATATCTTCATCAAGGCGGCTGACCGCCGCGTGCTACAAATCACTAATCCGAACTCGTTGACGCCCAAGCAACAGCAGCAGGAGACAGAAAGATTCGGCGAATTGACAGGCACACGTTTAGACCTTTTGAGCGATCTCGCCGGAATTCTGGACGAGGCCATCACAAACATTGACGATGCCGCAAGCCACACGGCCAACGCCAACAGAGCCAAGCTGCTTCCGAAAGCTCTGCACAAACTCGCTGAAGCATCCAAACGATTCATCACAGAGCTTCAGCCTCTGCGCGAGCAGGTGCAGGGTCAGGAGCGCGAGGCGCTGGAACAGGCGCTCGAAAACGCAGAATCAATAGTTCAGGCCGAGAGCAGACTACCTTCTTCAACACAAAGCACGCACTAAGAAGGCAGTGAATCGTAAATAGTGAATCGTGAATAGAAAGAAACCGCTTTCATCTATTTACGATTCACTATTCACTGCTTTATTGAACCTGCGCGCCTATCGTCTCGTAAAATGTTTTGTGATAAGTTGAGTGGTGAAAGGAAATTTTTTAGACGATGGATAACAGATACTACCCGGGCGTTGAAGTTGACGTGACGAAACTGCTGGCCGAGCTTCGCAATCTTTTCGACAATGACTATGAAGTACAGACGATGCAGGTGGCGCAGACCGCCGTGCTTCAGGCCAGAAAGACTAGCACCTTGCGTGACCTGATGGGGCTGTCCTCCGCGCTGACAATCAAGATAACGCCTGAGCATGGCGGCACTCGCGTCGAAATGGGAATGCAGAAGTGGTTCGACAAAGCGGCGGTCGCAGCCGTCGCCGTCATACTCTCTTCCGGGCTGCTGCTGGCGCTGCCAGCGCTCGGCGCTTACTGGCAATACAAGCTGACGGAAGATGCATGGAAAGTGATAGAAGCAAACATAGCTCGTCAGGCGGGCGGTTATGTCCCGCCCATGCCGGGTCGCTGCGGAACATGCGGCGCTGCGGCGAGCGCCGTTTCAGATTTCTGCTCCGTCTGCGGTGCGAACATGCGCGTCACCCTCACCTGCTCGTCATGCGGCGCTCAACAGCGTGACGCCTCCGCGCGCTTCTGCAACCACTGCGGCAAACCGATAAGCGCAGAAAGTTAAAGAGCGCATTCGACGCCGATCCATTCGATAAGAGATTAACTCGCCTACGTTACCTAACAGCGCGGCGAATCCATGATGCTCAAATTCAGACGGCTGACCCCTGACGATTTTCCTTTATTGCCGGATGGTTTTTGTTTTGTGATTGATGTCGAAGATGATTGAGACAATACGAAAGCTATTTACCTACGACGCCTGGGCCAACGCTCGCGTGCTGGATTCCCTAAAATTAGATCAGCACGGAAACCAGAAAGCTCTGAATCTTCTGGCGCACCTGCTCGTCTCCGAAAATATCTGGCTGCTGCGTTTGAGAGGCGATGACACGTCGCAGATAAACAAGTCGCCCGAATCATCCATAGCAGAGTGTGGGCGTTTGATTGATGAGATGCAGAAGGCGTTTGACGATTATCTATGCTCGCTTAACGAAGAAGATTTAGATGCTCCCGTGACCTACAGAAATTTCAAAGGCACGGAGTTTCATACGCCTGTGAGAGATATTCTGATGCATGTGTCACTTCACGGAACATATCACAGAGGACAGATAGCGACAGCCATGCGCGAAGAAGGCATGAAGCCTGTGGACACAGACTTCATCACTTTCGTGCGCGAAAACATCGGCATATAAAACACGCCAAAACTAAGCCGGGAGCGTACTCAAGAGATGAGTGCGCTCCCGGCATGTTCCTACTTACTCTTATCTACGAACGACCATTAACAGCCCGCGCCGCCGTCGCAGACGACGGGCTTTATTACAGTCACCCCAACTATTATGGCTGCGACTGCCGCGCCTCCAATAATCCCCCATGTCAACGGCGAAAGACCTCCGCCCTGTTTCTTCACCTGAGCAACGTCCGTATAAGCGACCGTCCTTGACGCGCCCGTATGCGAATCCGTGACGGTGAAAGAATTTTCATCTGCCGCGCCGATGTATCCCTTCAGTTTGCTGTTGTCCCTAAGCTTTACTTCTACGCGAGAATTATGTCCGACTCCAAGCCTCTGCACTGTAGCGCGAGCCTTAACGGCGAGTTGATCATCATTGGATGATTGCGCGCGTGCGCATTGAAAAGCGAAAGCAGTGGAAAGCAGTATTCCCGCCAGTATGATTGCGATGGTTCTTCTAAACAAAATCAATCTCCTTAAAATCTGAAATCCGACTCGGCTCGGTTGGCAATCACTGTTCCGTTAATCCTAAGAGCAATGAAATTACAGAAAGCGACGAAGTTATTATACAGGAGTCAGGTCATCGCCCTAATCCATCAGGCAGTCATGCTCTTTCTCCTGACAGGTATTTCCTGCGCTTATAACATCTCTTTCATCATTGTATTTACAGATGTACGCAGATGCTTTATTATTCCTTATAAGATAGAGCGGCAAAATCTCAACACCATTCTTGGAAGGCGCGTGATTTTCAACAGACCCGATAGATAGCGCTGCCCTTCTCCACAGCTTAACAACCCATTCCAAATGGTCACCACATTGAAAGGCTTGCGCATAGTCTCTATTGAGTTAAGCTGAAAGCTCAATGCGGCTGGATTTCGTCATCAGGAGAATTTGCAGCGTCTCTTATGAAGGCACGAAATGATTATCACATCTACCTGCTTCCATCGTTCGGCCTGCTCGCATTAATCGCTTATTCAACCGTTCTCAACTCTTTTTTTCTCTCGGACGACTTCGCGCAAATCGGCAAGGTTCTGGAAGGTGAGTGGTCGGTCACGTGGGGAGTGGGACAGGGCACGGGGTTTTTTCGTCCACTATTTATCTTCAGCTATATCATAGACAGTAAGCTCTGGGGGACTAACCCCTTCGGTTACCATTTAACCAATCTGGCGATTCACACTTTCAACTCTTACCTTGTCTCAATTTTTTCGGCGCGGCTGTTGCGAAAAGCCGGGTATGATTCCGCATTTTCGTTGAAAGCTTCTATCGCTGCTGGTCTTATTTTCCTGCTCCATCCTTCACACACCGAGGCCGTCTCGTGGATTTCAGGTCGCGCCGATCTGATAGCGACATCGCTGTTCCTGCTGGCACTGATTTTCTATGATTCGTACAGGCAACGAAATCGCTCATTTCTTCTGGCATCAATCCTCGTTCTCTTCATGCTCGCGCTTCTGGCAAAGGAGTCTGCGCTCTGTCTTCCCTTCATCATCGTTGCCATCGAATTTTCTCAGGCCACACAAGAACGCAAGACTTCTGATCTTAAGCGCAGAATAACGGAAGCCTGCCTGCTCATCCTGATTCTCTTAATCTATTTTTTGATTCGCTACGCCGCAATAGGGACGTTCGTAGGGGTGTACGGCGCAAGCCAGCATCTTAATTTCAAGCTCTCTCTGTTGTGGGAGCGACTGCCTAAATATTTTATAAGAGCGCTGCTTCCACCTCTTCCCATTCAACTCTCCTTCATGCTCGTCAAACCTTTCAAATCGCGCGCGTTTCTATTTTTCGCAGGGCTGTTTGTGAGCGCCGTCTCAGCGCTGCTCGTTTACAGGCGAAAGTCTGTGCCAGCACTAATGCGAAAGCAGCAGAACGCTCTCCTTCTTCTCCTTCTGGCCTTATTCCTCTGCGCTCTTTTTCCAGTCATCACGCTGGGCATCAACGTTTCCGACACTCCGGGCGAAAGGTTCGTATACCTGCCATCTATCTTCTCGTCTATCTTTCTCGCTTACATTTCCGCCGCTCTAATCTCTAATCAGAAGCTATGGCTCGCTTCTGTTGCGGCTCTGCTTCTCTTCTACTCGGCCAGCCTTTACAGAAGCAATCGAAGATGGCAGGAAGCTGCCGGACTTTCTCAATCCATTCTAAACGACCTGACCGGACAATCTAAAAGCGACGACCTGTTGATTCTGAATGTCCCGGATAATCTACGGGGCGTGCCCGTTTACAGGAATGGTCTTGAACAGGCGCTGGAAACTTTTCAGAGTGTGAGGAAGATAGGCCGCGTTGAAATCATCTCGTACCATAACATTCCATCAACGACGGGCAACGTTGATGTAAGGCGCGAGCCGAATGGTTTTTCAATTCACCTACTGAACCAGCAGACAGAATTTTCACGAATCAACGACAGGGTGAATTGTGTTGAGATCGTCGCCCAATCCAGAGATTCGTTGACAATGCATCCGGGAGATTGCTTTACAGGATGGGACGTTTTTTACTTTCAGGATGGCAAGATGATTGCTGCCCCTGCTTCGCAAGAGCTTGTTCGGTAAGAAGCTGGTTGAACGGTAGCGGCTCAATTTGAAATTAAGTAACAGAAAGACATCAGCCTTAATTCTACAACTGACACACAACTCTGAGCGAACGCTCAACCCCCGTCGCTCAAAGGCCGCAACGCAACTTTTTTCAGACTCACCTACGGCGTCTCAAAGAGATAATCAGATCGCGCGTTG
This sequence comes from Pyrinomonadaceae bacterium, assembly GCA_035316225.1. GTDB lineage: Bacteria > Acidobacteriota > Blastocatellia > Pyrinomonadales > Pyrinomonadaceae > 3-1-20CM-3-53-8. The sequence goes on along the minus strand of DATHJK010000474.1, from coordinate 3,995 downwards.
CGCCGGACGTGACCTGTATCAGACCGCCGGACGAGTTCACGCCGCTGTCCCCCAGATACATATCTTGATAGCCCGGCGCTGTGACTTTGATTAGCAGAGGAACGGGCGGGACCAGAATCTGAAAATCTCCGCCGGGTCGGTTCGGGCCTGTGATGTGGTAGTTGGAAGTATGGTCGGCGCGCACGATCATTATCTCTGCATCCGGTATAGGCTGTCCCGTTTCTGCGTCAACGATTTTGCCTGCGAGCCTTCCAGCCTTTGGGCCAAGCTGAATGGTCACGCCCACGGTTATACGCTGCGGCTGGACTGTGACGGTCTGCGTCGCGTTCGGGCCAGAGACGAATAGCGGGATGGATGAGCGCGGGTAACCTTCATCCTCTTTCGCCGCTGAAAGCTTGTAAGAGCCGGGCGCTACGTCCGAGATGTAGAACTTCCCGTCGCTGTCCGTGCGCGCAACATAGAATGTGATTGACGATGCGCCCGCTGCGGGCAGGTTCGCAGGCGAAGCCGTCACGGTCGCGCCGCTTAAAGGCTTCCCGTCTCCGTCCAGCACGCGCCCTTCGATTGCGCCTAGCTGCGAAGGTATGTCTATCTCCGTTCGTGTGGAGAGAGCGCGTCGCGCCGACGGTCTTACGGCTGGTCGGCGCACTTCGGCAGTAACGAACAGATCGTAATCGTTCGTATTGAAACCATTGACGCGAACGTAGATGTCAGAATTATTCAGGTCTGCATCCGGCAAGCTTCCCATGTAGATTATCCGGCCACCGGGTTGACTAGCCCACATCACATAAGAGTTCGCGCCCACAGCAGCGGGCGCAGGCATTCTTGTTACTGCCGCGCGCAGGTATGCTTTCTGGTTCAGAGCCGTTACACGCGCAAGCCCGTGAGCATCGGGCGTTACTTCGTCGCCGAACAGTTCAAGAAGGCGTCCGCCGCCCGTGCTCATTGCCAGAGCTTCGTCAACCTCCGAATAGAAATCTGCGACCGGGCGCTGGCTGAACGTTCGCCTTCCAAGCTCCTGGCGCAATTGCCGCAGGCGTCGCGCCTCGCTCAAGCTCTGCCGCTGGCCGTAGAAGGACGTAACCGCGCCTGCGCGAGAAGCCAGCGCCATCACGCCCGAAGGAGTGGTGGCCTCGCCGCCTGTCTCGGCAGTAACCAGCACGCTGTATCGCTCGAAGTCTACGGGGCGCGGGAACTCAAGCCCGCCATTGCCGCTGGCGTCCCTCGTCAACTCGCCCACGCGCACCGCTGGAAGACCGCTCGCAACAGCCCACACTATATAAACGCGCGCTCCATCCAGAAGCGACTGCGGCGCTGGCAATCCCAGCACGGTCAGACGCACGACGCCGCCCGTCGGCGTAGGCTCGAACGAGAGAGTGCCGCTCGCGCCCGGAATGAATGCGCGCATACGCACGGCCAGACGCCTAGGCGCTGTCTGGTTGCGCTCCTGCGCTCTGTCATTGCCTGCACTAACTGAGAGCGTGCACACAAAACAGGCTGCGGCATAAATCGAAACGAGCATGAGTAGAACGCTTCTAACAGAGAATCTTTTTCTCATCATGTTGGTTAGCACTTAAATGAATTGAGGTCTGAACGCGGTCGAAGCTTATCACTCAATCAGAAGAATGCAAGGGACTTGTGAAAGCGCAGGCCAGTATCGCCTGCACTTAACACGCGGTTCAAAATAACTTTCAATCGCATCAATCGTGGCGCAAAGCTCGCACCGGATCAATGCGTGCCGCGCGCGCAGCCGGGTAGAGCGCTGCCAGGATTGAGACGGCGACGGCGAAACCGATTGCGCCGAGCCACAGGTAAGGAGGGAGCGAGAAGAAATCGACGTAGGACGCGCCCTGCGGCTTCAGTACGAAGCGGTAGGCGAGCCGATTTGAGATGCCGTCAATCCCCCACGCACAGAGCGAGCCTAGCACGCCGCCAACGAAACCAATCACTGCCGCTTCTACGAAGAAGATAAGTTTTATCTCACGGTCTTCAGCGCCGATTGCTTTCATGATGCCAATCTCGCGCGTGCGCTCAAGTATTGACATAATCATCGTGTTCGCAATCCCGAACGATGCCACGAGCAGAGAGATTCCGCCCAGAAGGCCGAGCACGGAATCGACTATGAGGAAGACCGTGCGAATCTGCTGCAACTGGTCAACGATTGAGAAGCTGCCGAATCCCATCTCGTTCAGCCGCTTCCTAACGTCCGGCAGGACCACAGGGTCGGTCACGCGAATCACAGCCGAGCCGTAGCCCGGATTTTCATTATCGCCAAGCGCGCCCGTCGCACGCGCCAGAACCAGCGCGACCTGGCTCATGTTGTCCCGATGCTCCTGAGTCCACGCTCGCGCCGCTTGAGTTGGAATGTAGATTTCGGATGCGGGCATCATCCCGCGCACAGGCGGCCCGCCGCCAGACTCTTCCTTCAACACGCCAACTATACGGAACGAGCGCGCAACCAGCGCGTCCGCCATTTGAGATTCGCCGCTTGTGTCATCGTCAATCGGAATCCCGAAGAAATTCGGCGTCTCCTCCTCGTCGTTCCGCTTCTGATTTTTCGGCGGCGCAAGAAAGTCAAGGGTCTTCCCCAAAGCATCTGCTGGCGTGGCGTAGCCGGAACTTCTTGTAAAACTTTCTGTGACGACGGCCTCGTCAGCGCCTGCGTTCGAGATCATTACGCCCGCCGCGAAATTCTTGAATCTGGACGAAGGGTTTGGAACAATCGCGCCGCCCACAGTCACCATCTGCGCGCGCCCGTTCGAGCGCACGAACGGCGCGAATGTTATCGTCGGCTCGACCGAGAGCACACCCGGAATCCTCTGCATTTCTGCAATCGCTGCATCGTCCAGCACACGCTGAGGAGCGCGATCCGGCTGCAACGTCCTACGACCATGTTGCTGAGGTTCGGGCTGTGCGTTGCTGTTGGCAGAGTTATTCGCATTGCCGTTAGCATTGCCGCCGAACCCTCTGGCGGCGATGCTGTTCAGGCTGCGGCCAAAGACGGTAATTTCGTTGAAGAGGTCCAGGTCGCGGAAGCGTGTGAGCAGATTTCGCTGCAAGCCCAGACCGAACGAGATCATCGTAACTATCACGGCGACGCCCACTAAAACGCCCATCGTCGTCAGCGTCGCGCGCAGTTTCGCCTCGCGCAAATTTCTTAAAGAAAGCTTGAGAATATCGAAGAAAGACATAAAGCACTGATAAGAATGGAAGATAGCTTTTATCTATTTTTCATTTACCATTAATCTTACTTATTGAGCCAAACCTATCAACCCTGTGTCAAAAATTCTTGCCGCGTGGACTATTACGTTTTTCATGCGCGTGAGGTTTATGCGGAGAAGGCGCATTCCATTAATGATAGTCTGTATCGAAAACATGATGAACGGCGTCAACAGTCCAATCGGCCAGACTGTGTGTGACAACATCTGCCCCGGCGGCGCGCAGAGCAGATTCCGAAACCGTGTTGGTCACGCCTAGAGTTCGCATTCCCACTGATCGCGCAGACTCTATGCCCGGAGGCGAGTCTTCAATCACAAGACATTCTTCGGCAAGGAGCGGGAGCTTGCGCTCTCCTTGCCTCTTCCGTTTCAAAAGCTCCAGTGCGCCAGCGTAGCAGGCCGGGTCCGGCTTGCACGCATGCACATCTTCAGCGCTCACGACAATATCGAAAACGTTCAGTAGGCTGGCGCGCTCAAGCACGTAATCAATCTCAGGGCGCACGGCCATGCTGACTACGCCGAGCAGGTAGCGGCGCGACGCGGCCTTGATGAAAGTCACAACACCGGGGAACACAGGCAAATCTTTCTCTATCATCTGGCGATGAAGCTGGTGCTCGCGCTCTATGACGGCGCGCATCACCTCTTTGCTCAGATTCTTCTTCGCGCGCTTGAACGCAGCGCGCACGAAAGTTTCGTCGTCCATTCCGAGCGAGTCGAAATACTCTTCAGCCGTCTGCGTGATCGCATGCGCGGCGAGCGTCTCGAAGTAAGCTTTCC
>DATHJK010000473.1:0-4181 GCA_035316225.1 Pyrinomonadaceae bacterium | reverse complement strand
GAGCCGCCTCGTAATTCGGGTTAAGCTCGACGGCCTCTGCAAACTCGCGCGCGGCATCACGGCGGCGTCCAAGTTTATAGTAGGAGCAGCCGAGGAAGAGTCTGACTTCGGCGCAGCCGGGTCTGAGTCGAATCGAGCGCTCGAAATATTCAGTCGCTTCTGCGTACTGCTCTGCTGCGAAATAGCTCATTCCCATGTTGCCGTAGATGGATGGCGACAACTGCGGGTTGAGGCGCAACGCCTGCTTTAGCGCGTCAAGAGATTGAATGTACTGTCCCATCTTGTAATAGATCGCCCCCAGATCGTTATAAGCTTCGGCGTAATCCGGTCTGAGCCGTATCGCTTCGTTTAGCGCTTGCGTGGCATCTTCCAGACGCCCAGCTTCAGCGTATGGGCCTGCAATTTCCCAGAACAGTTGAGCGTTTCCGGGTTGGAAAGCAATGGCGCGCTGAAACGTTAGAACGGATTCGTTGTGGCGCTTTATCCTCTGATACGTCCTCGCCAGATTCACGTAGGCCTGTACGAACTGCGGATTAATCTTAATCGCTCTTCTAAAGGCAGCGAGCGCCACGTCTTCCTGATCTGACCTGCAATAGGCCACGCCCAGCAGATTAAATGCCTCTGCCCAATCCTGCCTGATTTGTGTTGCTCGAATGAGAGATTCCGCCGCCGACCTGAATTGACCCGCCGCTATCTGCTCGACGCCCCGGTTGTAGTGGGACAAAGCGGCATCCTCGTCTATTTGTGCCGCAGGGAGAGCCTGCGCGTTAGCGTTTAGAGCAGCGAGCGCGATGAGGGACAGGGACAAACAGAGAAGTTTCAGACGACTCATTTTGAAAACCCCCTTCGCCCTTTCAACATCTGAGGAAGAAAGAACGAGTCCGTAGCACATACTGTTAACTGGAACGATGCGCGGCGATGCCGAGCACGGCGAGGGCGACAATAATTCTTGAGCAGAGGGGTGGCCGGAAATCTCTATCAACCGGTTAGCCGGAAGTTTAATCCTTTTGCGTGCGCAAGATGTTGCGATTTGTGTTGAAAGAGATTGGCGACAATGTGTAAAGGTCTGGAAGGCTCACCTGCCCGAACATGGACTGATTTAATGCTCCGTCGAATCATCCGCGTGGAATTGACTTCTCCACGCGCTTTAGTTAAATTCTATAACTTCAAGAACGATTCGAGCGAGCAGGATTGCTTACGTTCTGAAGTTTGTTGACACGGTAGGGGCAGGCGGTTGGAAACCAACCGATTGCACCTGCTAATTTCTTGAATTTAATAGGAAGCTCCATAAGACCTTCGCCATGAATCGAACGCGAACGTACACTCGATTCTTTACTTTTTAACCGATGCTGCCCCCTTTAGCGGCAGGCACGGCGTGCGAAGGCGCTCCTATTGAATCCGATCTAGAAGAAGTCGCCGTTTTAGGCACATACGGAAAACAAGGTTGACGCTTGAGCTTGCCAGAGCCAGAAGGCCGGGCAGAGGAATGCAGCTTCGTGAGTTATTGAATAGAGGTTCGTCATCTATTCACGATTCACAGCAATTTAAGCGGAGACCAATTGCGATGAGCGAAATAAACGTTCAATTGAAGAACGGTGCTGAGGCTTCGTTGCCAGCGCCCGTCACTGTCGCGGAAGCTTTGAAGCGGCTTGATAAAGAGGCCGCTAAAAAGGCTCTGGCTGCGCGCGTCAACGGGCGCGAGGTTGATCTGGCCTACACGCTTGAGCCGAACGGCGATACGAAGATTGAGATTGAGCCTGTGCTGCCGCAGACATTGGAAGGGCTGGACGTGCTCAGGCATTCGACCGCGCACCTGCTCGCAGCAGCCGTGCTTGACCTCTTTCCCGGAACGAAACTCGGCATAGGCCCGGCGCTTCTGGAAGACCCGCGCTATGGCTTCTTCTACGACGTGATTGCGCCGCGACAAATCACAGACGATGATCTGCCTGTGATTGAAAAGCGCATGCGCGACATAGCAAAGCGAAACCTTGCGTATCGCCGCAACGAGATTTCCAAATCGGAAGCTTTGAGAATCTTTGGCGAGCGGGACGAGCCGCTTAAGTGTGAGTTGATTGACGAGAAAGCCGGGGAAGTTGTCAGCATCTACTACATTGAAGGCTCGCCCTTCGTTGATTTCTGTCTTGGCCCGCACGTGCCGAACACAAACCGCCTGAAAGCTTTCAAACTGCTTTCGCTTTCGGGCGCTTACTGGAAAGGCGACGCGGCCAACACACAGATGCAGCGCATCTACGGCACAGCGTTCTTCACGCAGGAAGAGCTGGACGCCTGGCTCAAGCAGCGCGAAGAGGCCGAGCGGCGCGACCATCGCCGTCTGGGGCGCGAGCTTGACCTGTTCTCGATTCAGGAAAGTTACGGTCAGGGGTTAGTCTTCTGGCATCCGAAGGGCGCTATAGTTCGGAAAGTCATGGAGGACTATCTTCATGAAGCGCTGGTCAGGCAAAACTACACTTTCGTCTACACGCCGCACATCGCGCGCCGCGAGCTATGGCAATTGAGCGGTCACGAGCAGAACTACGGCGATTCAATGTTCGCGCCCACGAAGATTGAAGAGACAGAGTTTCGTCTAAAACCCATGAACTGCCCGTTTCACATCGGCATCTATAAATCGCAGCAGCGCTCTTACAGAGATTTGCCGCAGCGATATGCGGAGATGGGAACGGTCTATCGCGCGGAATTATCCGGCGCGCTGCATGGATTGATGCGCGCACGCGGGTTCACTGTTGACGATGCGCATCTATTCTGCACGCCCGATCAGGTGCGGCGCGAGATCGATGCCTGCGTTGATTTCGCGGAGCAGGTTCTTCGTACCTTTGGTTTCAACAAAATAAAGTACGAGCTTTCGGTGAAAGGCAGCGACACCGGCAAGCACTATCTAGGCTCGGACGAAGATTGGGCAAGGGCCGAAAGCGCGCTGGGGGAAGCGTTGGACGCGCGCCGAATCCCTTACGAGCGCATGGAGGGCGAGGCGGCGTTCTACGGCCCTAAGATTGATTTCAAGATTGAAGATGCAATCGGACGGCTGTGGCAACTGGGCACAGTGCAGTGGGATTTCAATCTGCCGGAGCGTTTCGATCTGGAATACATAGGCGAAGACAATAAGCCGCACCGCCCCGTGATGGTTCACCGTGCGCTGTTCGGCTCGATTGAAAGATTCTTCGGCGTGTTGATAGAGCAGTATGCAGGGGCGTTCCCGCTCTGGTTAGCGCCTGTGCAGATGGTCGTGCTGCCTATTACGGAGCGCTCAGACGAGTATGCGAAAAAGGTAGGAGAGGAGCTTCGCTCTGAAGGCTTCAGGGTTGACGTGAATCTTCGCAGCGAGAAGATCGGCGCGAAAATCCGCGACGCGCAGATGCAGAAAATTCCTTTCATGCTCATTGTCGGCGACCGCGAGATGGAAGAACAGCGTGTCGCAGTACGCGAAAGAAAAAAGGGTGACATAGGTTCTATGTCGCTAGATGAATTCAAGAAGATGGCGCGCGAGCTTATTGAAAGGCGCGCAATTTCAAATAACAGTCTGGAGTCTGAAGTATAGAGTCTGGAGTCAAAAACAGAAGACTGTTTTTAATCAATTGACTCTTAGACTCACGACTCCGAGACTCCAGACTTTAAAATTGGAGGTGCAGCGATAGCAACAGGTTTTAGAGGTAGAGGCGGCCATCGCCCGGATAATCGTCGCGGGCCAGCCGTTCGCATCAACGATAGAATCCGCGTGCCGCAAGTGCGCGTCATTGGCGAAGACGGAGAGCAGTTGGGCGTGCTGAGCACACGCGAGGCAATTAGTCTTGCGCGCGAGCGCGGGCTTGATCTTGTAGAAGTAGCAGCCACCGCCGATCCGCCCGTCTGCCGTATCATTGATTACGGCAAGTTTCAGTATGAAGCCAAGAAAAAGGCTGGCGAGGCCAAGAAGAAGCAGGTCATCATCAATGTCAAAGAGATCAAGTTTCGACCCGGCACGGACGATCATGATTACGACTATCGCATGAAGCATGCGCGCGAGTGGTTGCAGGGCGGCGACAAGGTGAAAGCCACCATCTGGTTTCGCGGGCGTGAGATGACGCACAGGGAACTTGGCTCGCGAATTCTTCAGAGACTGGAAACGGACCTTGCGGACGTTGGCGAAGTCGAAATGAGGCCGCGCATGGAGGGCAACCAGATGTTCA